>CAZVFM010000071.1:0-12100 GCA_964626095.1 uncultured Roseivirgaceae bacterium
AAAACGCCAATTTCTACCATCGCCTTATCTACAGAGGTTTTAAAAGATTCTTCCATTCTAAACGATCCTCAGCGATTGCTCAATTATGTAAGCATAATTGAAAGCGAAAATTTACGAATGAAACACCAGGTTGAACGCGTGCTGCAAATGGCCAGCACGGACAAAGACAAAATTGAGTTAAAAGCTGAACCTTTACATATTCATGCGCTTATCAACGAGGTGATTCTTACCATGAATGAAAGAATAGCAAACTTAAATGCAATAGTCTCGACTGATTTCAGGGCCACTGCTGATGAGGTGCTCGCTGACAAACTTCATCTGACAAATGTGATTTACAACTTGTTGGATAACGCATTAAAATATTGCAAGGATAAACCTCAAATAAATATCCAAACCCAGAGCACTAAAACTCATCTTACTATACACGTAAACGATAATGGGATTGGAATCAAAGAAAAGGAACAACAAAAAATATTCAATAAATTCTATCGTGTATCACAGGGAGACAAACATGACATCAAAGGTTTTGGGCTTGGGCTCAGTTACGTTAAGCGCATGGTAGAGCTGCATAAAGGAAGAATTATTGTGCAAAGCACCCCAGAAAAAGGAAGTACATTTACAATTATTCTAATGCTCCATGGTAAAGGCTAAAATATTACTTGCTGAAGATGATCAAGCATTAGGCTTTGTGATAACTGATAACCTGCAAAGGCAAAATTTTGATGTGTGTTGGTGCAAAGACGGCTCAGAAGCTTTTGAAAAATATCAGACAGAGAACATTGATATATGCTTATTGGATGTGATGCTCCCCGGAAAAGATGGTTTTAGCCTTGCAGAAGAAATAAGAAAACACAACCAACAAGTGCCTATTCTCATGCTTACTGCACGCAACATGCAGGAAGACCGGATCAATGGATTTCAAAAGGGTGCTGATGATTATATTGTTAAGCCCTTCAGCATGGAAGAATTACTGCTAAGAATTGATGTCTTTCTCAAACGATCAAACGTTAATTATAACAGTCAGGTAAAATTCAATCTTGGTAAATTTATTTTTGATTTTGGCGGGCTTGAGTTAACATCTGATTCCCACACAAAAATACTTACACAAAAAGAAGCCGAACTTCTTAGGCTGCTATGCCAAAACCAAAATAAAATATTGAAGCGCGAAGTAATATTACGAAGTATATGGGGAGACGATGATTATTTTATGGGCAGAAGTCTGGATGTCTTTATCTCAAGATTACGCAAGTATATGAAAGATGACCCCACCATTGAACTTCAAAACTATCCTCGGGTTGGCTTTAAACTTCTGATCAAGCAATAGATTACTCAAAAATCAATTTCTCTTGTAAAAATAAACTTTAGGCATTTCGGCTGCGTCAGCTTGTTCGCTAAGCGTAAAGTATCCAGAAGCATCTAAATTCCACGCTAAAGATTCTCCCTGCTTCTCTTTCATGTATGGAAGCAACAAAGGCTCTTTTGCTAAAACATCTGCCAAGGTTTCATTAGCATCTCTTTCCCAATAAAAAACCTGGTCGTAGGTTTTAACTATGACGTCCTTTCCATCAGGAGAAATGTCGCCTGCCACCGCATAGCTTATAGGAAGCGTTGCTATTTTCTCAATGTGAAGCGTGTCTCCCCAGTTAAATCCCGGTGTAAACAAATACAATCCCACCTGTTTCTCTCGCTTGCTGATTAGGTAGAGATTTTTGTCGATCGGATCGAACAGTAAAGTTTCTGCATCACGGCTGCCATCAGCATACTGGTAAATTATTTTTTCAACATCTTTAACAAAAGCTAACTGTTCTTTTTTATCAATATCAATTTCAGGCTCTTCAATCCTATAAATATATTTGTAATCGTATATGGCGCGGTTATCCCCTATGTCTCCAACAATTAAGAAATATTTGTCTTCTGCTTTATCGTACCAGGCAGTAATATCTTCCCAATCCCTGTTAAATACATCTTCCAGATAAACCGTTGCAACCAGGGCTCCATCAGGTTTTATTAGAAATAATCTCGGTTTATCTCCGCTGTCATTATGTGTCCAAAGTAATCCCGGATACCTTCGGCTGGCCACTATACCTGACGCCTCATTTATTTCAATGTTCACACTGTTTCCTGAGCTTGGCTCAGAAACAAATGAACTATCTGTTGTCTTGCCTGAATCGCAGAAAATAAATAATTGACTAATCGCCACCAAAAGAAGTCTTGAGCTGTGCAAATTCAATTTCATTGTGGATTAAAATTATCGCTTCAAACTAAGCAAAAGAATTCGTAAGAGTAAACAGAATTTTATTAATGCTATACTTGATAAATAATTTCTACATCATTAAATGAAGAAACCTCAAAGCAATTTTAAGAAGGGGCATATTAATCGCTGATTTTTTCGGAATTTGCCTGCCAATGATGGAAGACAACTACGATAACGATGCTGAAGAGCAGGATGATGAATTATTTGAGCATTACCGCATAAAGGTTGATGCAGGGCAAAGCACAGTACGTCTGGATAAGTTTCTTTTCGACAGATTACCTAATGCAACACGCACAAAGATTCAAGATGGAATTCATGCTGGTTTTGTTAAAGTAAATGAAAAGGAAGTAAAGCCGAATTACAAGATCAGACCCAATGACCTGATTGTTGTTTCTTTGCCTCAGGCTCCGAGAGACACAGAAGTTATTCCTGAAAAAATTCAGCTTGACATCATTTATGAAGATGAGCACCTGCTTATAGTGAACAAAGCCCCTGGCATGGTGGTGCACCCTGCTTACAACAACTGGACAGGCACTTTAGTAAATGCACTCACTTATCATTTTCTAAACTTACCGGAAATGCCCGGCAATGAGGGCCGTCCGGGGCTAGTACATCGCATTGATAAAGATACCTCAGGTTTACTGGTAATTGCCAAGAGTGAAATTGCGCTAACAAAACTTGCTAAGCAGTTTTTTGACCATAGCATTGAACGTACCTATTGGGCCCTGGTGTGGGGAGAGCCAAAAGTAAAAACAGGAACCATCAATGTTAATTTGGGCCGCGGCCCTAAAGATCGAAGAATAACTGTAGCATTTCCTGAAGGTGATATGGGGAGGCATGCCATTACCCATTACAGGGTATTGAAAGAGTTACGTTATGTAAGTCTTGTTGAATGCAAACTGGAAACCGGCAGAACACACCAGATAAGAGCCCACATGAAATTCCTCGGGCATCCACTTTTTAATGATGCCATGTATGGCGGAGATCAAATATTGAAAGGAACAACTTTTAGTAAATACAAAAGCTTTGTGCAGAACTGCTTCGAACTAATACCCCGACAAGCTTTGCATGCGAAAACATTGGGCTTTATTCATCCGGCAAGTGGAAAGTTTATGCAGTTCGATTCAGAACTCCCTCAGGATTTTAAAGCTGCACTTGATAAATGGGAAAACTATGTAAAATTCAATTGAACTTAGGGGTGAATATTCTCTTGACCCTGAAATTTCTAAAAGGGAAGAATTTCAATTGGCTTTATGGTGCCTCAAGCCTAGAGGGCCGGACTAAATCCTTTGTCCTTTCGTCCTAGTGCCTGGCGGATCTCCTTTAATGCCTCCTGCTTAACTTTGGAATATTCCATTTCTTTGCGGTGGGCATCAGCAAGCATATCCTTTATGTAGCCTAGCACTTTTTCAGCCTGAATGCTATTCATGGTGTCTAATGACGCCAGAATGGCTAGTTTAGGTTGATTTCTCATTTTAAGTAGTGGTTATATACGAATTTAACGATTTTAACTGGCTGTAGTTCAGTTATTAAGTAGAAATAATACTAACTAAACACTGAGATAATAGTAGTTATGTCCCCAGTATAAGGTCGCTTACAGTAGATTTGGGGGCTAAAATCAGCAATCATGAAATCAAAACAAACATTGAGTGTCCATGCCGGGTCGGTTGGAGATCCACAGTACAAAGGGGTTACAAATCCCATTTATACTGCCTCGGCTTATGATTATACAGATGTTCCTGTCACGATATACCCACGCTATTTTAATGCCCCAAATCAAAAGGCAGTTGCCGAAAAAATAGCCGCATTGGAGCAAACTGAAGATGCATTGATCTTTAGTTCAGGTATGGCCGCAATCATGACTGCATTATTTGCATTTTTAAAAAACGGAGATCATGCCATTTTACAATCTGATTTATATGGAGGCACCTACCATGCACTTATAAATGAATTGCCTCGCTACGGTATTGAATATGATCTTGCTGATTCAAATGACTCAAAATCATTTATGGATTTGATTCGCGAGAATACTAAAGTAATTTACATTGAAAGTCCTTCCAACCCCTTATTAAAAATAACAGACATTAAATCAATTGCTGCAATTGCAAAAGCGCACAACATTATCACCATGATTGATAATACTTTTGCTTCTCCTATTAATCAAAACCCGCATGCACTAGGCGTTGATATTGTTTTACATAGCGGAACAAAATACCTTGGAGGCCATAGCGACCTTTCTTGCGGAGCGATGGCGGGTACTCATAAACATACAAGGCAAGTGTGGGAAAGCGCCATACACTTTGGAGCTCACCTTGAAGCAAGTACATGTTACTTATTGGAAAGAAGCATCAAAACATTGGCTATTAGGGTAAGGCAACAAAATGAAAACGCCTTACAAATAGCGCGATTTTTAAACGAGCACGCGAATGTTAAAAACGTAAACTATCCAGGCCTTGAAAGTCATCCTCGGCATGCCATTGCAAAAACACAAATGCCGGGTGGTTTCGGTGGGATGCTGTCTTTTGATCCGAAGGCCAATGCAAATGAATTTGTGAAAAGACTACAGCTGATAAAAACTGCAATAAGCTTAGGCGGAGTGGAGAGTACAATTTCATCGCCTATGCTAACTTCTCATGCCAAGATGACCGCAGAAGAAAGAGCATTGGCCGGCATTTCCGACAATCTGCTCAGACTATCTGTTGGAATTGAAGATGTGAATGACTTGATTGAAGACTTAAATAATGCCCTAGGCTAAATAACCGGAGCCGCTTCTCTTTCAAAGAGATGAAAGATATACCAGGCATAAAAAAGCAAGAAGAATATTCCTTCCCATCTGCTGATTACCGGGCGCTTACCAATTACCACCGCCATGATAAGGGCAGTGCTTGCTGCAATGATCATCAAAATATCCTGATTGCTTTCGGGTAAATAAGGAATAGGCTTAATAACTGAGCTGAACCCAAGTATCCACAATAAATTGAAAATATTAGAGCCCACTACATTGCCAACAGCTATGTCAATGTTGTTTTTAAATGCTGCTACTGCTGAAGTCACTAATTCGGGTAATGAGGTTCCAATGGCCACAATGGTTAAGCCGATGAAGGCCTCACTCATTCCCAGGTTCCCCGCCATTACTACTGCACCATCAACCACCCACTGCCCCCCAAAATACAAGCCTGCCAAGCCTATGATAATCATCAAAACAGATTTCCAGGTAGGAATAACTTTAACTTTCTCATCTATAATATCATCTTCTCGTTTAGTCTTAGAAACGATGTAGATATAGCCCAAAAACAAGGCAAAGAAAAACAACAATAACACCCCATCAAATCGGCTTATGAGTAAGTCATCATGTTTGTCAAACAAGGCTGCATTGGCAACAAAACCCACCAACAATGTGGCTGTTAATGAAAATGGCACCTCAATAAAATAAGTGTTTCTTGTCATAGGCAACGGGCGAATAGCGGCTGCAATTCCCAGTATTAAAAGAATATTCGCTACATTACTTCCTAGTACATTACCCACACCAAGCGAGGGGCTTCCTTTAAAACTTGAGACCGTTGAAACCAGTAATTCAGGTAAGGAAGTACCGAAAGAAACAATGGTCAAACCAATAACCATATCTGAAATATTCAATCGCTTGCCTATTGAAGAAGCGCCTTCAACAAGCATATCAGCCCCTTTGATTAGTAGCACAAACCCAATGACAAACAATAAATAAACCATAGAGTATAGTTATTGATCGAAGCAAATTAGCAATTTTACAGTACTCCAATACAATTAATTACTAATTAATCTTTCATGGCAATTAAAGTAAGAGAAGCCCAGCTTGAGGATGTTGAAAAATTAATATCATTCCAAATGAGCATGGCAGATGAAACAGAAGATATAGTGCTAGACAAGTCAATACTTACAAGAGGAATCCATGCCCTATTTTCTGATCCTGCTAAGGGAAAGTACCTGGTGGCTGTAAATCAAAACCAAGTTGTTGGCTGCCTAATGTTAACCTATGAGTGGAGTGACTGGAGAAACGGAACCGTTTTATGGATTCAATCTGTTTATGTTGAAAAGTCTAACAGGGGTAAAGGTGTGTACAAATGCTTATATGATTTCGTAAAAGAAGAAGTCAAACAAAGCCCTGGTTTTAGGGGCATCAGATTATATGTTGATAAAGGAAACGCAGCTGCTCAGCAGGTTTATGAGAAGTTAGGCATGAACGGAGATCATTACATGCTATACGAATGGATGAAAGAATACTAAAAAATCTCTAATGATTAAGTCCAGTAACTATTTAATAAAAAAGACCGGAATACTAATTTGCATTCTTAGCATTTCATTTTTTGTCAGTGCACAAAAGAGGGGTCAGGATGAATCAAGCCATATGGGTTATATGCAAGGATTCTATTATGATAATTCACAAACTTGTATTGATGGCTTAATTAGGTTTGAATTTGACCAGGATAATTTCATCTTTTTTAAAAGTGCTTATGGGGCAAGGGGTCAAAAAGTAAAAGCCAAAGAAATTAAGGGATTTGTAATATTAGGCGATAGTTTTGCCGTAATCAAACGATTTGAAATCGACTCGATTTTCAGTAAGGCTAAACCACTTACTTACAAAGAGGGTTTTGCACAGGTATTGGAAATTGGAGAAATTAATCTTTTTAAGCATCAGGCCGTAATTAATTTTAGCATTGTAAATACATTTTTGTTCTCAAGGGCGAGTGATGCAAACAACAGACTCTTCACCATACACAAAAGAGATGCAAATTTATTTGCAGCAGAAGTGTCTGAATATTTAAAGGATGATCATGAATTAAGCAAAGCTATCCGAAACAAAGAATTACAATTCAGTCAGCTGCGACAAATCGTAAGGCGCTACAACAAAAATTACACTAATCGAAATTAATCTTCAATTTCAAGAATCATTTCTACCTCTACAGAAATGTTAGACGGTAAAGCATTAGCTCCCAAAGCTGCCCTTGCATGTTTACCCTTCTCTCCGAATACAGCTACCATCAAATCAGAAAAACCATTCATTACTTTGGGTTGATCTTTAAAATCTGCAGGACAATTTACCCATCCGGTTACTTTTACGGTACGCTTTACTTTATCAAGACTACCTAGCTCACTTTTAATGGTAGATAGCATAGCAATTCCTACTTGTCTTGCCGCTTGGTAACCCTCATCAATGCTAAGGTCAACCCCAACTTTACCTTGTATATTGGAACCATCGGCTTTTGTTGGTCCATGACCGGCTAAAAACAGTAAATTACCTACCCGAACAGCTCGCACGTAATTGGCCATAGGGGCTGGCGGTGTAAATAGTTCAAGCTTTAACTCCGAAATATTTTCTTCTGCAGACTTTTGCGCAAAGCTTACTATTGAAACTGCGATAAATAAAACTGATATTAATACCTTCATAAAATTCTTTCATTTAATCAATCACAAAATATGAAATCCATAATTCCCCTGCTAATCATTTTATGCCAGGCACAACTATTTGCACAAGAGCATGCAGTACAAAACAGCCTTACTGAGTCCGAAAAGATAGCCGTTATGCTTGCAGACGCCCAATTGGACGGCTATAATAATCGTGATATTGAAGCATTTCTGGCGCCCTACAGTGATGATGTTGAAGTGTATACCTTCCCGGATATTTTGCGCTACAAAGGAAAGGATGAAATGAGGAAAAATTACAGTAACATGTTCAGTAATGTGCCAGATTTACATTGCAGCATCTTAAATAGAGTAGTGTTTAATAATCAACTTATTGATCATGAAGAAGTCAGGGTAAATGGAAACATCATTACAGCGGTTGCTATCTACCAAATCAAAAATAATAAAATTGCGAAAGTATATTTTCTTCCACGATGAGTAAACAAACAATTAGATGCCCCTGGTGCCTTGGTTTTGATCAGTACATAAAATATCATGACGAAGAGTGGGGAGTGCCCGTGCACGATGACAAAGTCCATTTCGAATTCCTGATATTGGAAGGTGCGCAAGCGGGACTTAGCTGG
The DNA here is from genome assembly GCA_964626095.1 of uncultured Roseivirgaceae bacterium. Taxonomy (GTDB): domain Bacteria; phylum Bacteroidota; class Bacteroidia; order Cytophagales; family Cyclobacteriaceae; genus DAOLDI01. The sequence continues at coordinate 8,275 of CAZVFM010000071.1, forward strand.
TCAACGGTTTTAAAAAAACGTGAAGGTTACCGTAAAGTTTTTGCTGATTTTGACCCGGTAAAAGTTGCGCGATTTTCTGATGAGAAACTGGAGAAGTTTTTGCTGAATCCTGCCATCATTAGAAATAGATTGAAAGTTTTTGCTGCAGTAAACAATGCAAAACGTTTTATTGAGGTGCAAAAAGAATTTGGGAATTTCGATAACTATATCTGGAGCTTTGTGAACAATAAACCCATTGTCAACCGTTGGAAAAGTCTAAAAGAAGTTCCCGCTACAACAAAAGCATCAGATGCATTAAGCAAAGATTTAATCAAACGTGGATTTAAGTTTGTTGGGAGCACAGTTATTTATGCACACATGCAGGCCTGTGGATTAGTTAACGATCACTTGGTGGATTGCTTCCGATACAAGCAAGTGCAAAAGTTATAATAAAAAAAGCCCGGAATATCCGGGCTTCTTAATTTCTGTGAAATCCAAATTACTTTCTAGGTACCAAGGTGTCATGCATAGCGGCATGCCAGGCGATTACCGCCATCATGGTAGCATTGTGTTTCAAATCATCTGCAATGGCCTTGTCATACATATCCATACTGGAGTGCCAGGTTCGTGAAAAATATTCTACCGGGTCTTGTATAAACTGAAAGCCAGGCAAGCGAATGTTATCAAAAGAAACATGGTCAGTACTAAAGGTGCTATTAAGCGTAAGTGTAGATGCCCCTTCTTTATTGAAAGGTCTCATCCATGTTCTGAACAAGTCGCGAACATTTTCATTGCCTTGCATATACACTCCGCGAAATTTACCCGTTCCATTATCCATGTTGAAGTAAGCTGAGAATTTCTCGGCTCCGGGTAAATAATTTATTGAATCAGGATTTATCCTTGTACCTAAATGTTTGGCCACGTATCCCCTTGAGCCCAATAGTCCTTGCTCTTCACCTCCCCACAAACCAATGCGGATCGTTCTTTTTGGGCTCTCTCCTAATGTCTTAAGTATTCGCATCGCTTCCATCATCACTGCAGAACCTGCCGCATTATCGGTAGTACCAGTGCCGCTGTGCCATGAGTCAAGGTGTGCCCCGATCATCACTACTTCATCTTTCAAATCTGTTCCAGGAATTTCGGCAATCACATTAAAACCATCTTCCGGTTTGAAAAACTCCACCTCTAAGTTTAACTCCATTTTCACATTCTGTCCTTTCTCAAGGTTGCGGTACATGCGGTTGTAGTGTTCTGCAGCAACTGTTATCTGCGGAAGAATTTTAGGTGCATCTGGGCTATAAACTCTTTTACGGTCAGCAAAGGCTGTTTCGGATGAATAAGGAACTGTTGCCCCTGAGACAAACACGGTGCCATCATCACCGCGACTGGCATCCAATACAGCCACAACTCCTTCATCCATCATTAACTTCCACTTTTTAAAGTTTAAGTTTTCAGGCGTTCCTCCACTAAAAGCTCTTCTTCCAACTCGCTCGGCAACTGGACCGGCATTGGCCATTTGTAATAATGTTGAGTCAGGTGTGCGACTCGCATCTGCCCTGAAACCCGGAGTAACATTCATCGGCATACTGAACAGAACAATCTTACCCTTCAGTTTGCCCTTATATTTTTCAAGGTCTTCTTCGGTTTTAACATCCAGGTAAACCACTTCTCCTTTTATAGAGCCTTTAATGCCCGGTGTCCATGCTTTAGGATATGCTATCACCGGAAAGTAAACAGGCTCTGTTACATGCATGCTGAATTTTTTCAATTGCCAGCCTTGACCAAAATCTCCCCAGGAATCAAAATGGACATTGCTTAGGCCCCAGCCTTCCATTGTTCCTTTGGCATAGTTTGCTGCACGCTTATAACCAGGTGAGTTGGTCAGACGAGGACCATGCACGTCTGTAAGCATGCTTAATACCTCCATTACCTGGGAGCGATCGTTGCCCTCTTCCTTAATTTTCTTTACAATTTCCTCATCGAGGGAAGCGGTTTGTGCAAACACCAATGCGGGCATTAGCAAAAGCATCCAGACGAAGCTTAATACATTTTTCATCATGATTTGTTGAGTTATAATTGAACGATTGAAAGGTATAGAATTGGTAGGAGTATGCATTAATAAAAATACACCAACGGCTACATCCTACGGATGATGTCCTTTCGTGCCATGGTAAGGCTCCACATACCTTTAAACAATTTGCCTTCTGGTTCTTCCAAAACCACAGGCTTGGTATACAAAACAGAATCGCTCCCAAGCCTTTGTAGATTATCGGATAGTTTATCTTCAAGAAAACTGAATTTATAGGCTTCAACTAACTGTGTTTCGGTTTCCGATAAATTTTCCTCTGAACTTGAAATCCATCTTAACTTGAGAGATTCTTTTTGCTCAAATGCAATAAGTTCTTCTGTGTTAATTTCAGTTGGGGCAAGCCCGAAGGTCACCTCTGCTTTCTCCAATAAAAGTCTTGATTGCTGAAGCGCTGCCTCCATGATTTCCCCCTCAGAAATTTTTTTTATTTCTCTTGCTTCCATCTCCTTTTGCAGCTGTTGCCTTTGCTCATCCGTTAAACTTCCGGTACATGAAAAGCAGACCAAAAAGATTAAGAAAAATATTGTTCTGTACAGCATGGTATTAATTGTTAATCGCAAGTTAATGATAAGGTAATTATTAAATTTGCATCCTCATATTTTGTTTATGCTTGAAAAGCTCGAAGATATAAAACATCGTTTTGAAGAGGTGGCTCAATTAATTGTGCAACCGGATATCACTAACGATCCTAAGAAATCCAAACAATTGGGGAAGGAGTATAAAGACCTTGAAAAAATTGTTAAAAAATATAATCAGTACAAAAGTGTACTTGACGATATAAAAGGGGCGAAAGAGGTTTTGATGAAGGAAAAGGATGCAGAAATGCGGGAGTTGGCCAAAATGGAAATTGATGAATTGGAGCCCAAGGAAGAGCTTTTAGAACGCGAGCTAAAAGACATGCTCATCCCTAAAGATCCGAACGATGATAAAAACGCCATTCTTGAAATTCGTGCAGGTACCGGGGGTGATGAAGCCGCTATTTTTGCGGGTGACTTGTTCAGGATGTACCAGCGATATACTGAAGACAATAAGCTGAAAATCAACATTTTAGACATTACTGAGGGTACTGCCGGAGGCTATAAAGAAATTATAGCCGAAGTAAATGGTGAGGGTGCCTATGGCTTGCTAAAATTTGAATCGGGCGTGCACCGTGTACAGCGTGTACCTGATACGGAAACACAGGGCAGGGTGCATACCTCTGCGGCAACAGTAGCAGTTTTACCTGAAGCTGATGAGGTGGATGTTGAGATCAATCCTGCTGACCTGGAATATCAAACTGCTCGATCAAGTGGTGCTGGCGGACAAAATGTAAACAAGGTTGAAACAAAAGTACAGCTTACACATAAACCAAGTGGTATAGTAATTACCTGCCAGGCCTCTCGCTCTCAGCACACCAACCGTGAAATGGCCTTGCAATTATTGCGATCCAAACTATATGAGATAGAAAGGGAGCGTCTAGACAGTCAAACAAGTGCGGCCAGAAAATCAATTGTGCGCAGTGGCGATAGATCAGAAAAAATTCGAACGTACAATTATCCGCAAAGCAGGGTGACCGATCATCGAATCGGCTATACAGTACATAATCTTCCCGCCATTATGGAAGGAGACATTATGGATCTTATTGAACAGTTAAGAATTGCCGATAATGCTAACCGACTGCAAGAAGGAGCCACGGCCTGAGCGACAAAATGATTTAAAAACCCAACAACTGTATAAACTTCAATTCCGATAAAAAATTAGATTCAAGTATTCAATTTT
>CAZVFM010000072.1:0-11917 GCA_964626095.1 uncultured Roseivirgaceae bacterium
TCTGCCATACTTATTTGTATAAAGCTGGCATCCATACCAAACCATGTGGGCAATATTGAAATAAAGAAGTAAGCAAAGATACTGTATGTAAATACCTGGAAGATGCTGTTGAGCGCAACCAGTCCGGCTGCATACTCTTTGTCGCCCTGGGCCAAATCATTCCAAACCAAAACCATGGCAATACATCGGGCTAAACCAATAAGAATAAGGCCGGTCATATATTCGGGATAATCGCTCAAAAAAATAATCGCTAAAAAGAACATCAGCAGGGGCCCGATAATCCAATTCAAGAATAGTGAAAGACTTATCACCCTTACATTCTTAAACACTTTACCCAAATGTTCATAGCGTACTTTGGCCAAAGGCGGGTACATCATCACAATCAAACCTAATGCAATCGGAATATTGGTTGTGCCTATTTGAAATTGATTGAGGAAATCTTCTGAACCAGTAAAAAAGTAGCCGATACCCACCCCGATGGCCATGGCCACGAATATCCAAAGGGTAAGGTATCGGTCGAGAAAGGAGAGTTGTTTTTTCTTCATGATTTTTCAAATCGTAATTTTACGATAATTAGATAATCCCTCAAAATTTTATCCCAGCACTGTTAAGCCAATGTTATGCAGGTTATAAAATCTTGTAATAATTGTTAAGTTGGATTTGCTCAAAAGGCCCAAATTCAATCGTAAATTATCGATTTAGGGCTTTAGTGAATTTAAACACATGGTTTTAGGGTGCCAGGGCCATACATCATATTAACAATTTCTTAAAAACGCTTTCCTTATCACTTAATATTGTGATATGACCTTTGTGGCAAATTATTACTGAAGCAAAGTCATGTCAAAAAACCTTTACCTCGTTCTTTTCATTTTGAGTTCATTTACAGCTTTTGCCCAGAACGGGTCCATTGACGGTACAGTGTTAGATGCCAGCAACGCAGAGCCCATCATAGGTGCTAACGTCTATATCGAAGGAACTACTGTTGGAGCATCAACAGATTTGGATGGTAAATTCATCATCAAAAATATCAAGCCTGGTACTTACAATATTGTGGTGTCATTTATTACATACAAAATGCAGGTTCTTTCAGGTATTACTGTGGATGAGGGTAGATCTACAACTATAAATGTTGATTTGATTGAAGATGCCACAGAACTGAGTGCAGTTGTCGTATCTGCAGTTCGAGAAATAAGCACTGACATTAGTCTGATAAAGGCTATCCGAGAAAGCAAACTGGTTGTGAGCGGCATCTCAGCGCAGTCAATAAGTAAATCATTAGACAGTGATGCCGCGCAGGTGGTTAAACGAATCCCGGGAGTAACTATTGTTCAAGACAGATTTATAGTAATCCGCGGCCTGAATGAGCGTTACAATGCTACCATGCTTCATAATGCTTATGCCCCCAGTATGGAGGCCGATAACAGGTCCTTTTCATTTGATGTAATTCCCAGCAATATTATAGATCAGGTGCTGATTTTTAAGAGTCCCGCACCGGAACTTCCGGGAGATTTTTCCGGGGGAGCGGTCAAAATATTTACTAAAGGTATTCCTGACGAAAATTCTACCATTGTTGATATGAGCATGGGGTATAGATCGGGAACATCGCTAAGGAGTTTTTATGCTGATGAAAGAAGACCAGGTCATTGGTTGGGCATGAATGATGGGGCGAACAATCTACCTACAGGTTTCCCCGCGAACTTCACGGGTTTGAGCAATGATGAAGTGAATACTGCAGGCCGATCATTACCAAACAACTGGAAAGAGCAAAAGTATAACGCAGGTCTTGACTCAAAATTTTCAATTACCCAGAACTTTCGTAAGGACTTTGGTAAACTACAAATTGGAAATGTTACGAGCGTTAATTACAGCAATAGTAAAACCATTTTTAGTATTGATAATATTTCATATGAAGCATTTGACTTTAACACAAATCTCAGCAATCAGCGCTTTAACTATGATGATATTCAATATACACAGGAAATTCTTTTAGGACTTGTGCACAATTGGGCAGTTAGAATAAATGAAAATCATTTTCTTGAATTTAAGAACCTGTACAACCAGCTTTCTTCCTATAGGTTTGTCGATCGCTTCGGAGATCAGATTGCACAAGGAGGTTTTATTTTCGACAACTCAGCTTTTTACAATGAGTACCGAGGGTTTTATAGTGGCCAGTTGGTAGGGACCCATAAATTGTTTAACGAGGCAACACTAGTTGAGTGGGTTGGAGGTTATGGGAAGTCATTCAATGATTTACCAGACTATCGAAGATTTCGCAGGAATGTTTACGATCGCGAAAACCGACTCTCAACACTCTTTATTCCTATTCCTCAATCACCTGATTTTTTTGGTAAATTCTATTCAGAGATGGATGAGAATGTTTATACTGGAAGCTTAACCGTAGACCAAAAGATTAGCTTTAAAAATGCTGAGTCGTTTAATCCCTCAGTAAAATTTGGAGCATTCTATGAAAATAAAGATCGCGTGTTTGACGCTCGAAACCTAGGCTTTGTTCAAGGCTTTAATTTCAATTCAGATTTGATAGATCTGCCCGTGGAGGAACTCTTTGCGGGAGAAGAGAACATTAACATTAACGGTGGAATACGAGTAAATGAAAACTTTAATCCTACCAACAGCTATGTGGCAAGCAATAGGTTATTTGCCTCTTTCGCATCACTCAATATACCACTTGGGCGATTTAATTTTTCCGGAGGCGTTCGTGTCGAGAATAATATACAACAACTAAGAAGCGCAACAACAACCGGCCCTATCTTAGTTGACAATCCTATAATTTCCTGGTTGCCATCGGGCACAATTACATACAGCATTTCTGATAAAATGGCTTTAAAAGCTGTTGCCGGAAAAACACTCAACAGACCAGAATTTCGTGAGATAGCACCGTTCTCTTTTTACGATTTTCTATTTGATGCTACTATTTCAGGCAATGTGTTTCTACGAAATTCCTTTGTTAACAATGTTGATTTGCGGTGGGAATTTTATCCTAGCACGACAGAGACCATTTCAGTAGCTTTGTTTTACAAAGATTTTAACTCACCCATTGAAAAACTGTTTACTGCATTTGGCAGTGAACAAATTTCCTTTCAATTTATAAATCTGGAAAGTGCTTATTCCCGGGGTATTGAGTTTGATATGCGTAAATCACTTTCGTCTAATCCGGTATCCTTCTTGAGCAGAGTCACCGCACTTGTAAATGTTGCGCTTATTCAAAGCAGGGTAACATTAGGTGAAGAGGCTTCACAATTGGCAGAGGCAAAAGACAGGCCCTTGCAAGGTCAATCTCCATACATAGTAAATACGGGGTTGTTCTATGAGGACGGAAGTCTCCAGGTGAATCTTCTATACAATGTTATTGGAAAACGAATTTTTGCTGTGGGGGGAAGTTTTATTCCAGATACCTATGAAATGCCCAGAAATCAACTTGATTTAAACATACGAAAAGGAATTGGTAATCGAATTACTTTGAAGGCAGGCATTCGAGACATTCTGAGTCAGGATTTTTTGTTGCTCCAAGATGGTAATGAAGATGGGAAACTCGATCGTAAGATTGATCAGGCTGTTCGAAGATTCAACCCAGGCAGATCATTTAGTTTAGGGGTTTCTCTTAAGATCTAAATGATTTATGAAATCACACTTCGTGAATAGTAATCTCTAGGGCAGTATTAAGTAATTGTGAATGGTCCATATGGTTTCTTAACCATATGTAATCATTGAGTTAACACCCTAATTACATTTTTTAACCTATTTGCCGCTGGAAATTATTAACAAAACAAACAACTATCATGAAATCCACTAAAGTAAAATTACTCTTCTCAGTGATGGTGTTGGGCTTGGTAAGCTTAACATTGCTTTCTTGCGAAGATGAAGCCCCAACTCCGGCACCACCTTCCGTTTCTACTAGCTCAACGGCTGCGTCAAACATTCCAGGTGCAACGGTTGGCACAACAGTCACTTTGAATGCGCCTGCGGGGATAAAATCACTGCGTATTTTGAAAAATGGAGCAACAAGCGCGGCCTATCCTGATGTAAGTTCTTTTACGGGCACTAGCGGTACGTATGATTTTACCTATGAAGTTGAAGATCTGGCTGCGGGAACAGTGGTTAACTTCACCTTCCAAATAACCGATAATCTGGATCGCATTAGCCTTTCGCAAGCATTTGCTGTAACTATAGCGGCAGTTCCGCCTAAGCCGTTGGTTCAGGTAGGGGGTGTTACAAAACTTGCTGAATTTGATGAACATATTCCAGGTGTTGCAAGAGCGGGTGTGCAAGGCACCTACTTACAAGGCAATGTTACCTTAACAAAGGATAAAATCTATGTGCTGTTCAGCTTCGTTCGCGTGGGGCCTATTCCAGCTGAAGGAAGCACACCTCAAACTGATGATGGGACAACAGCAGGTACAATAACCATTGAACCAGGAACAGTAATTGTTGGTGACTTTGAATCAAAAGGGACGCTTGTGATTCAACGCGGAGGTAAAATCTTCGCTGAAGGTACACAAGAAGAACCGATTGTATTTACTTCAGAAAAGGCTCCAGGTTTACGTACACCAGGCGACTGGGGTGGGGTTGTGATTTGTGGTCGTGCATCAAATAATGCAGGTGCTAATGTACAACTTGAAGGTGGTTACGGTGCTTGGCATGGTGGCAGCAACGATGATGACGATTCAGGTGTTATGCGGTATGTGAGAATGGAGTTCCCCGGCATTCCAATCAATCCAAATGAAGAGGTGAACACGCTAACAATGGGATCAGTTGGAAGAGCAACGGAATTTGAATATTTACAAGCTTCTTGGGGATTGGATGACCAGTATGAGTGGTTTGGTGGAACTGCCGATGGAAGATATTTAATAGCCTACCACGGCTTAGATGATGATTTTGATGTCGACTTAGGATTTAGCGGAAATATTCAGTTCGGTATTGGTATTCGTGATGATAAAGCTGCTGACCAATCTGGTTCAAACGGATTTGAAGTAGATAACAATGGTGGGGGTGCTTTATTAGAACCATTCACTTCAAGTGTGTTTTCAAACATCACTATAATTGGGCCTAAACAAACTCGTGAGACATCTATTGCGGCTGAGTTTCAGCATCAAGCTCAATTAAGAAGATCTAGCAAATTAAGAATATACAACTCGTTCTTAACTGGCTACCCTTATGGTATATACATTGACGGAGCTAATACGACAATCTTTGCACAAGAAGATGAGCTTCAATTACGCAATGTAATTATTGCCGGAGTTAATGGTTGGGGAGGAAATGGTTATGGAACAGCCTACAATGCAGATGTTGATGGAAGCAGGGAAGGATTACCATTCCTTGATGGATCTGGCGTAGCGCGCGGGAATCATCCTGGCAGCGAACCACGAGGCACTGATCTGAGGAAAAATGTAGCTGATTTCGATATTCGCGCATGGTTTAATACACCAGCATATAATAACAAATCATTGGCATCATGGGATCAAACAGGAATAAGCCCAACGCTATTCCAACTAGGAAGACCAACCTTTACTATTACTACTGACCAAATACTTTCGAATGGGGCCAAATGGGATAATACTCCTCTAAAAGATAGGACAAAGAGCACATGGTTTGGCGCTTTTGAAGAAGTTCCGTATGTGGGTGCCTTTGGAACTAGCGGGGATTGGACTGAGGGGTGGTCAAACTTTGACAGAAATCTTGATTATGGCGTTAACCGCTAATTGAATTTTGTAACACAGTTAAACATTTAATTAATAAGGTCAGGGTTAACCCTGACCTTATCTTTTACTTTTGCATATGTCTAAATTTACTCTTTACACAATTGGTTTATATTTTTGTGTGATTGCATGCTGTACAGTAGCATGTAACTCAAATAAATATGCTCCCGAAAAGTACTTTTCTCAAAAGGAACTAGACACCATAATGGTGGATGTTGTAACGTACATTTATAAAAGGCCGCGGGGAGTAACTAAAGAAGATCGGTTCCATCCGGATCATCGATCAAAATACGCTGCCCTAATTAATGAATTTGAATTTATTCATTTGCATTTCAATAGCCCTGACAGTACTTACTTCTTTTATCTCAAGAGGCCTGCAAGATCCGCAGATATGACGAAAGTGAGGGGTGTTGGTGGTAAATTTAAGCTGAATGATTCACTCCGAATTACATATTTTCGTGAGATTTTTAACACCCCCATGTTAACCCCGGAGGAAGTTCATTCAAAAGGGCAATATTTATGGGATGACCTGATGTATTTCAAAAATGTAGATCGGTATTACTTGAATAAAGATTTTATTGAATTTCCGAATGAAGGGAGTAAGTACGATACAATCCATTTTGAGTGGTCGTACAGCTTTTGAACTAGTATCAGATCAAAGTATTTAATCAAAGCAAAGTCCGGAAGCAGCGCAAACCTTTTCGATTTAATGGCTAAAGGGGAAGACCTTACACCCTATTACACCACAACATCAGGGTTCAACTATATTGAGTTTACAGATGAAAGTGTATATTATGATAAAGCGACACGTAGTTGGAAATCCAAACAGTACGGCTCTGTGGAGGAAATGGTTTACGAATTTAAGTAAGTGAATCAATTTACTTGACGCATACGCTCACGTTGCATCTCAATCATGCGTTTAATTTTTTCAAGGCTAACGCTAATAGAGTCTTGACTTTTGATATTATTTTCTATTTTTTGTTTAAGCACCTGATTTTGCAATTGATTGTTATTAAGAGAACGTTCAAGTTGCATGCGTTCTCTTTCATTCTCTTCAAGTTTCAATTGTAAGTCACTTTTATCATTGATAATTCGCGCTTGTTGCCTTTCAGCAAAACGCAAAGCCTTTTCCGACTCGTTTATTTCTGCCATTATCCTTTCCTGGTAAAATCTTACACTAAATTCTTTGACCAATCTCTCCATGAAGGGCTCAATTTTACTGTAATCATCATCCCAGTCTTTTTCGCGAATGCCTAACCACAATGTTGCGCTTTTATTATTGTCAGTGATTTTCGAGTAAACTATTTTCCCCTGATATACCTGCCCATCAATTACGGCATCTCTTATCTCAATAAAATCTCCGCTGCTTTTATTTTTTCCAAGCTCCCGCGCAAACTTCATCCATGCAGTTTCCAACTCTTGTTTGCTGGCATCTATTTGTGATTGATATCCTTCAACTTGATCAGATTTCACACGCTCAGTACCCTTTTCTACCAATACTCTTTGAGCAAAGAGAGTTGAGCTAATGAGGAGCGCTGAAATTACAAAGACTAACCTTTTCATATTAAATGTGTTAACGAGTAGTAATTCAAAATTACTAATTATTATTTTCTCTATAGTTAATGTAAATTTCATAAGATTTTGTTTCAATGAATATACTTATTAGTGGCGGATCAGGTCTTTTAGGCAGTCGACTCACCGAGCTGTTACAACAAAAAGCTTACCATGTTGCCTGGTTGAGTAGAAAAAGCGGAAATCAACACGGAACAAAATGTTATGCTTGGGACCCGCTGAAGGGGAAAATAGAAGATGAAGCAATTCAATGGGCTGATGTCATCGTGCATCTGGCAGGTGCTGGTGTGGCCGATAAGCCATGGACTGAAAAAAGAAAGAAAGAAATACTTGATAGCAGAATTCTATCTACTGACCTGCTTTACAAGGCTTTGGTGAAGTCAAACAAGCCCCTGAGTGCTTTTGTGTCGGCATCTGCTATCGGATATTATGGGTTTCGTAATGGAGAGGAGGAGTTAGATGAAACGTGCGAAGCCGGAGAGGATTTCTTGGCTAGCGTAGTGAAGCAATGGGAAGAAGCTATAAATAAAGTACCTGCGATAGGAATCAGAACAGTAATTATCAGGATAGGTATTGTCTTAAGCGAAAAGGGTGGCGCATTGAAAGAAATGGCTATGCCTGTCAAATTAGGCGCAGCAGCAGCACTGGGCAGCGGCAATCAACAAATGGCATGGATTCATATTGATGATTTATGCCGAATGTTCATTCATGCAATTGAGAATTCTTCGTTAAAGGGTGTTTACAATGGCGTGGCGCCTAACCCGGTCAGCAACAAGGAGTTTACACGAGCTTTAGCCAAAGCTCTAAATCGCCCATTCTTTCTGCCGAATGTTCCAAAATTTGTTATGAAACTTATGATTGGTGAAATGGCTGATATGGTTTTGTATGGCAGCGCTATCTCTAATAAAAAAATAAAGAATACAGGCTTTGAATATAAATTCACCACTCATGAGGAAGCCTTGACAAACCTATTGAAAAAGCAATCAATGTAATTCCAGTATATTTACATTGAATTTAGAATAAAAATGGAGATCAGTAAAAATCAAATATCGCAAGAAGAAGAGCAAAGGATTTTGAAAGCTTTTAAAGAAAAAAGCTGGAGTGAAATTAAAAGTGCCGACTCCTGGGTGATTTTTAAAGTGATGTCGGAGTTTGTTGAAGGCTTTGAAAAACTTTCAAAGATTGGTCCTTGTGTAAGCATATTTGGTTCTGCAAGAACTAAGTCCGAGCACCCTTATTACAAGATGACAGAAGAGATCGCAGCTAAACTGGTTCGCCATGGGTATGGCGTAATCTCCGGAGGTGGCCCGGGCATCATGGAGGCAGCCAATAAGGGAGCATCAGAACAAGGAGGAAAATCTGTGGGATTAAATATCATCCTCCCATTCGAGCAGAAGGGTAATATTTATATTGATCAGGATAAGCTTATCACCTTCGATTATTTTTTTGTACGCAAAGTGATGTTTGTAAAATACTCACAGGGCTTTATTGTTATGCCTGGAGGATTTGGAACGCTCGATGAATTCTTTGAAGCATTGACTTTAATTCAAACAAAGAAAATAGGACGTTTTCCAATTGTATTGGTTGGCCGTGAATATTGGGGAGGATTGATAGATTGGATAAAAGCTGTAATGATGAAAGAAGGAAATATTTCAGAATCTGATCTTGACTTTTTTGCTTTAGTGGATACACCTACTGAAGCTGTAAAAGTAATTGATGATTTCTACGCCAAATATTTGCTTACTCCAAACTTCTGATGAAAACTTATCTGCCGATAGCTGTAGCAATTCTTGCATTGCTAATCATGATTGCGCACATACGCTATCATCATAAAGATATTTTTGACAAGACTAAGATATCTTCACCGATTGTTGCGCTGCCAGGCTTAGGAGATGCACCGGGTCAAATGGGATTAACAATTCCCGACAGATTACTTGCGGTGTCTTATGATCTTCCCAATGAGCTAAGTTTTGCAAATGAACCGGTTCCACTTGAGATTGCTGATGTGAGAGAGCGCCTCGACAGAGAATTGCACATCAATACCTATTGGCATAACAATACCATCTTTTTGATGAAGCGGGCCAACAGGTGGTTGCCGCAAATAGAAGAGATATTAAAGCAGCATAATGTTCCATCAGACTTTAAATACCTGCCCTTAATAGAAAGCGGTTTATTAAATGATATATCGCCAAAGAATGCAGTGGGATTTTGGCAGATTCTTAGAGATTCAGGAAAAGAATTGGGATTGGAAGTGGATAAGGATGTTGACGAACGCTACGATCCTATAAAATCCACACATGCGGCATGTAAATATCTCAACAAAGCATACAATAAGTTTGGTAACTGGACACTGGCGGCAGCTTCTTACAACCGTGGAATGAGCGGGATTGACAAAGCCTTGTCAAATCAGCAAACAGATAATTATTACGATTTATATCTCAATGAAGAGACCGCACGCTATGTGTTCAGAATTCTTGCTATTAAAGAAATAATAGAGAATCCTTCGCGCTATGGATTTCAAGTTGATGCAAGACATTTATATGAGCCTGAACAAGTGCGCGTGGTTAAGGTGGAGGAAAGTATAAAAGATTTGGTGAGTTGGAGTAAGGAACAAGGTGTGAACTATAAATTATTGAAGCGTTATAACCCTTGGCTTAGAGGCGAAAGCCTTAGCGTTAGGAAGGGGAAATCATATTTAATTGCTATACCTGAATAATGCTAATTGACATTTGTCGCTGTGTTGACAATTCAATTGAGCAAACATTTCTAATTTAAATTTTAAAATAAATAATAAGATGGAGACATATTACAATCCTGCAGATTTAAAAAAATTTGGAAACATTGCAGATTTCGAGAAAGACCTTGCTGCGAAATTTTTTGATTGGTATGGTGATGTATTTAAAGAGGGCGCATTAACTGCAAGAGAGAAATCTTTGATCGCATTGGCGGTATCTCACTCCATTCAATGCCCCTATTGCATCGATGCTTATACACAAGACACCTTGGAGAAGGGATGCACTGAAAAGCAAATGATGGAAGCTGTTCATGTGGCGGCAGCCATAAGAGGAGGAGCTTCCTTAGTTCACGGAGTTCAAATGATGAACAAAGCAAAAAAACTATCCATGTAAAAACACCACTCTCCTTTAGAAAGGAATTGGGGATGAGGCCATGATCAAATCATTACACGCAAGAAAACATCAACTGGCAAACCAGCAAAAGCAACAGGATATCCTGGAGAATGGAATTTTTGCTGAAGGCAAGCTGCCTACTTTTAAGGAAAAAATATCCAACCTTGGCTATGATCCTTTCAAGCCGGCAAAGATTGAAATCTTCCAGGTGAATGTGGGTTATATGTGCAATCAGGTTTGCAAACATTGCCATGTGGATGCAGGTCCTGATCGCAAGGAAATCATGACACGCGAAACCATGCAGCAATGCCTGGATGTATTAAAGCATACCAATATTCACACGCTCGATCTTACAGGAGGGGCCCCGGAAATGAATCCCGATTTTCGCTGGTTTGTAGAGCAGGCGCATCAATTGGGAGTGAAAGAAATTATTGTGCGATCCAATCTTACCATCATACTCGCCAATCCAAAGTATCATGATCTTCCCGAATTTTTTAAGAAACATAATGTGCGTGTTTGCTCATCACTTCCTTTTTACAATGCTGATAAAACAGACCGACAAAGAGGCGAAGGAGTTTTTGGAAAATCAATTGAAGCATTGCAAATGCTAAACGCAGTTGGTTATGGAAAAGAAAACAGCGGATTGATTTTAGATCTGGTGTACAACCCGACCGGTGCTTTTCTTCCGGCTGATCAGCAAATGCTTGAGCGGGACTTCAAAAAGGAATTGAAATCTCATTATAATGTTGAGTTCAATAATTTATTTACGATCACCAATATACCCATCAGTCGGTTTTTAGATTTCCTTATCGAATCAGGAAATTATGAAGACTATATGGAGAAATTGATTAACGCATTTAATCCGGCAGCGGTTAGTGCTGTGATGTGCCGCAATACCATTTCTATAGATTGGCAAGGCTTTATGTACGATTGTGATTTCAACCAGATGCTCGGATTGAAAATGGACCCAAATGCAGGGACACACATAAGTAATTTTGATTTACAAGCTTTAGAAAATAGAGAAATTGCCATAAGCCAGCATTGTTTTGGTTGCACAGCGGGAGCGGGTTCAAGTTGCCAGGGAGCAACGGTTTAGTTTGCAGCTGTTATCATAGCAGTAATTAATCAAGTAATTTATTGTTAGATTGACAGAACTATTATGCTTGGCATTATGATGGACAAAATACAAGAGGCAGCAACTTATATAAGAAGTAGAGGAGTTACGCAACCAGAAATAGGTGTGATTCTGGGTACTGGTTTAGGCAACAAGTTTGTGGCAGAGATGCAGGATGTTGTCGCTATTGAGTATCATGACATTCCCAATTTTCCGGTCTCCACAGTTGAAACTCACCATGGCAAATTGATTTATGGAACTGTACGCGGAAAAAAAGTATTGGCCATGCAAGGTCGCTTTCATTATTATGAAGGCTACAGTCAGCAGCAGATTACTTTACCTGTTCGTGTAATGAAAGTTTTGGGCATTAGTTATTTACTGATTTCAAA
>CAZVFM010000073.1:0-11831 GCA_964626095.1 uncultured Roseivirgaceae bacterium
CGGCACCTACCAGGTTACTTTCAGGGATGAAATTCACCTGGTTATCATAAACAATAAATCGTTTACTTAAAATCAGGTCATCCCTGTTAGAACCCCTGTATACTATCAATACATAATTACCGGGCAGTTTAACTCGTGGTAGTGTAAAGTCATAATGTACATAAGGCATACTGGTATCTACCGAATAGTCAAAAGTATTGACCGGATATTCATTATATGATTCCATAAAGTCGAGATCAGACAAGGTGGATTTGGTCCAGTCGTAGTTGCAATGAATGATGCGGGCATTATAAAAATCGTTTTGCCTCTGTAGGTCATCAAAGTTCAACACAAGATTGTAGTTTTCCAGTGAGGTCACTGCGGGTTGTAGATTCACAGCCGTGTTTTCCGAGGGCCTAAGTAAAACTGTCCTTACTTGAGGTTCATAGTTCCAGTCTTGCAAAAGCAGTTTTTTGGAGGAAATATCAGTACTGCTTTGATAGACTGCGGGCACACAGCTTGTGAGGCCAACAATTAAAAGTAGATAAATCAGGTTCTTTCGCATATTTGAGCATAATTTTAAAGGCTGATTCTCCTAATTCCAACCTTTTTCGTATTAATAGTGTCAAAATAAACAGCCAGGCTCGCTTAAACCTTTGGACAGAAAAGAACTTGATCTGATTGAGGGGTGCAAAAATAACGATAACGCATCTCAAAAATTGCTATACGACAAGTATTGTGGTAGAATGATGATGCTTTGTCTTCGTTACGCAAAATCCATTCAGGAAGCTGAAGATATTTTACAGGAGGGTTTTATTAAGGTATTTGAGCATATAAAAAACTTCAGGGCTGAGTCGAAGTTAAGTACATGGATGACCAGGATCATGGTAAACACTGCCCTAAATGCCCAAAGAAAAAAGCTCTACATGCTGCCTATGGTAGATGTGGACGATGCAGGGCTTAATGAAAATGAAGATGTAAGTCTTGGAGATTTCAATCTGAAAGAATTATTAAAAATGGTACAGTCATTACCGGATGGTTGCCGGGTTATTTTTAACCTGTATGCCATTGAAGGATATACGCATAAAGAAATTGCAGAGACTTTGGCTATTACTGAGGGAACATCAAAATCTCAGTATGCCAGGGCAAGGCAATTACTTCAGCAAAAAATATTTGTAGAACAACAAGCGTTTTATGGAAGAGGCAACTAACAGAAAATTTGAGAATCAATGGCAGCAAGCCTTTGCGGATGCCGAATGGCAGCCCTCTGAAAAGGTTTGGTCAAACGTTGAATTACAATTGCAGAAGTCTGAATCAGGACAAATGAAAAAGCGTTTATTATTTTTTCAGTTGTTGGCTGCAGCTTCGGTTGCTTTCGCCATGACCATTGGTGGAGTAGGTGTATATCATTTGCTGAATGAAGATGTTGACAGTCTAAAAGGTACTAATGGACTCACTGAAAATAAGGGTCAGGAAATTATTAATGACGATACTAAAATAACTGCTGAAGAAAGTAAGACAGCATCTACCGAAATCATGGATGAATCGGTAACACCCCCCGGCCACTCAAATGTTATGGCTGATAAACAACCAGTAACTACTAATCAGGGAGGAAAATCAATGAAGAATGTAATTCCTGTAGTGACTTTGACTACTGATGAAAAAAGGCCGAAGCAGGAAATAAAAAGTGCTTATAATCCATCGTTTATTGTTACAATAAAAGATGTTCAGCTTTTTAATGCAGAATGGAAGGTAGCATTTACCATACCCGAAAAAATTGATCCCATTACTGACTATGCTTTATTGCTTCAATCTGATTATTCTCCATCAACACTGGAAAAGCAAAATGGACAAAATGAGAAATTATGGACTGGTATAAGCATGGCGGCCGGAACATTTGGAACTGCCGGAGCTTATGGTCAAGCAGATTTTGCGCTTTCTTCAGGTTTAGAATCGAGCACTACACGCCCTTCAAGTAATGCGGGTTCCACCTTCAGATTAGGAATGATGATGGGAAGCAAAATAAGTGAGCGATGGGTTTTGCAGGGTGGCGTGGCTTACATGCAACAATTTACCGATTATGTTTCAAATATAGCCAGCCAGGACGGTAGGGTCATGGCCAATTTTAATTCGGTTTCTTCTGAAGCCGCCAATATAGGCTATACCTTGCCGTATCAGTTAAACAGTAATCAGCAGTTTATTTCAATACCTGTGCAGGCAGGATACCTTTTGGTTGATCGCAAGTTTGGTCTGCAATTAAATGGAGGCATGGCTACTGATCTTTTTATACAAAATACCATGAGTGATCCGAATGGAAATCTAAATAGTTTTTCTGAGCGTGCTGGCGATCAATCTGCTTATAGAGCTGTGAATTTTTCAGGACTTGCAGGTACTGAATTGAGCTACAGACTTGGAGACAATTACCGGCTTGTATTGGCTCCTGGTTTCAGGTATGCCATGCACTCAATTCTAAAATCGGAGACAAACACCACTTTACAGCCCTTTACTTTCGATTTGGCACTAAAGTTCAATTACCTATTCAACTAGTAAATTTCCTTTCCAACCATTTATCTGTTTAGGGTGTCTATGAAAAGGAGAAGCAAATCATCTAAAGCCTATGAATATAGAAAAATATCAGTTAAGCGGAAAGACAAGAGAGGTACTTCGGGCCATTGGTTTCCTGTTTGCCTTGGTTCTCCTGGGCGTATTGTTTAATTCTTGTACAGAAGATAAATGTACGGTAACCAATACCTACATTTATTATTCACCGGTAGAGACAAGTATTGCTAATATTCGTGCTTCGGTTGCCATGGAGCCAGCCAGGCAAATTGAAAGTGCCGGAAGAATTTATTTCAAAGACGGCTATCTTTTTATAAATGAACCGGGGCAGGGCATCCATGTTATCGATAATAAGAACCCATCTTCTCCTGTAGTCAGGAACTTTATTAATATCCCTGGCAATTATGATTTGGCCATTCGTGGTGCAGTGCTTTATGCAGATTCATACATGGATTTGTTGAGCTTTGATATCTCTGACATCAACCAGGTGAGATTGATTAACCGAGAAGAGAATATACTGAGGTCAGGCAACTTCATGGGATTTACGGTAGACGAATCACGTAATATTGTGATTACTTATAAGCAAGAAGAAAAAGTTGAGATCACAGAAAATGATTGTTCCGCTTATCTCGAAAGTTGGGGTGGAAGATTCTGGGGAGGTGGTGTGATTATGTTTGAGACAGCACAGGCAAATCGTGGTTCTTTTCTTAACCTTTCTCCCGGAGGGATTAGCTCAGGAGCAGGCATTGGAGGTTCAATGGCGCGATTTACCATTGTTGATAGTTACTTGTACATGCTCAATGCTTTTGGTGTAGAAACAGCCTCACTGGAAAATCCAGTCAAGCCGGTAATTATTAACAATCTTCAAGTGGGTTGGGGTCTGGAGACCATCTTTCCATATGAGGATAAACTTTTTATCGGTTCAACAACAGGTATGCACATCCTGGGCATAAGCAATCCAGCCGCTCCGGAGCATATCAGTACCTACCAGCATTTGTTTGCCTGCGATCCGGTAGTTGTGGAGGGTAACTATGCGTATGTAACACTTAGAACGGGCACTGCATGCCGAATGGCCAACTTGAATGTACTCGAAGTAATTGATATAAGTAATGTTCAAAATCCAAAATTGGTTAAGGCTTATCCTATGCACAATCCGCATGGATTAGGCATAGACGATGGCATACTTTTTCTTTGTGATGGTGACGCAGGTTTGAAAATATTTGATGCCACTGATCCTTTGAAGATTGATCAGCATGTTCTGGCAAAATATCCAAGTATCAATGCCTACGATGTAATTCCTTTTGGCAATGTATTGATGATGATAGGAGCAGGAGGATTATACCAGTACAGTTATGCCGATCCTAATAGCATTTCACAAATAAGTCATATTCAATTCAATAACTGATGCGATTGAAAAGCATACTGCTATTGTTTGTCATATTTGCCTTAGGCAATGCATCGTATGCTCAGGAAGATAGTTTACGCGCAGAAGTTAAATATTATGCTTCGCTCCAATTCGGTTTATTGTTTAGCTGCATAAGTTGTGATAATTATTTCTATGCCAATGGCTCATGGGCGATTCAGCAAGGCATTAGTATTAAAGATAAATATGCTATAGCAGGAGGGATCGGCCAAGAGCGCTACGGAAGGTTGCGGTCCGTCCCCATAATTATTCATCTGGAAAGGTCATATAATGGCATTACCGGAAAGTTTGGTTTTGCCTTTGATACGGGTATGGCTTTTCTTAGGGAGAAAGATGATGAATGGAATTGGATGGGCCCGATGGAGAAGAGCAGGGCCTTTATAATGCACCCGCAATTTTTTTTACTGGCCGGAGAGCGAAAGACTAAAATCATTATGACCTTAGGCTATAAATTAATTTACACCAATTTGGAATACAGCAATTGGGGTACTCCGGCCTATGTCGATATGCAACTCAATCGGTTAACGGTAAATCTTGGGGTAAGAATTAATTAGGCTTTTCAGTCTCCTCTGCCTCAAGCATTAATTTTTCCCATTCCTGTTGGGCTTCGGTCAATTGTTGATCTATTTTTTCATACGATTTATTGCTTTCCAGCATTTTGTCTGGGTTAGCGTACACTTCAGGTTTGCTTAGCTCTTCTTCAATTTTTGTTTTCTCTTTTTCAAGCTGATCAATTTTAGCCTCCCAGTTGCTTATGTCTTTTTGTAGTTTTTTAAGGGTCTTCTCTTCTATACTGTTGTTCTGCGGTTTTCTTAATTGTTGCTTAGGTTTACTTGTTGGTAGTGGGGCAGGAGCTGACTTTAGTGCATTTTCTTTTTGTTTCTTTACCCAGTAATCATATTCTTCATAGGTGCCCGGGTATTCTTTGATTTGTTTATTTTCAATGTACCAGATTTTATTTGCTATTTGGCTAACAAAATGCCTGTTGTGCGATACCACCACAAAACTTCCTTTGTATTGTTGAAGCGCTTGTATCAAAATATTTTCTGAAATAAAATCCAGGTGGTTAGTAGGTTCATCAAGTAAAAGAAAGTTGGCTTCAGAAATCAATGTCTTAGCCAGGGCAACACGAGATTTTTCTCCTCCTGACAGCACCTTTATTTTTTTGAAAACATCATCATCAGAAAACAAAAAGCAACCCAGTACATTTCTCAATTCCTGTTCGGTTTTACCTGATCCCGACTGTTTCATTTCTTCCAATATTTCACTTTCAACATGCAGGGCCTCTAACTGGTGCTGCGCATAGAAGGAAGGAATTACGTTATAGCCGATATTCACATGCCCGCTTACTTTTTCTGTTCCTGAAATTATTCTCAGTAGAGTAGATTTGCCTTTACCATTAGCGCCAATTAACGCAATCTTGTCTCCGCGCTCAATTCGTGCTGTAGCGTTATTGAGAATTTCCAACTGACTGTAGGCCTTGCTCACATTTTCTAGCTCGGCAATGATACGTCCGGGTTGTTGAGAAAAATGAAATCGAAAATTCACAGCCGCATTGCTTTCTACCACGTCATCTACCTTATCTAATCTTTCAAGCGCTTTAACCCGCGACTGTACTTGCCTGGCCTTACTTGCTTTAGCTTTGAATCGTTCTATAAATCGTTCTGTCTGTCTTATTTTTTGCTGTTGGTTTTCAAAAGCATTCTTCTGAATCTCCTGCCTCATAGATTTCTCCTGGAGGTAGAAAGAATAATTCCCTTCATAAGCAGTCAATTGCTCAGCACTTACCTCTACAGTACGCGTAATTACGTTGTCCAAAAAGTACCTGTCGTGAGAAACCACCACAATAGCACCCTCGTAATTTCTCAAGTAATTTTCTACCCACTCGATAGCGGGTAGGTCAAGGTGGTTAGTGGGTTCATCAAGCATAAGCAGTGATGGCTTTTGTAGCAACAGCTTGGCGAAAATCACCCGCATACGCCAGCCTCCTGAGAATTCCTTTAATGGTCGTTTAAGGTCTTCTGTACTGAAACCCATACCTTCAAGCACTTCTTCGGCCTGCGATTGTATGGTATAGCCATTGAGATGCTCAAACTTTTCCTGTAGCTTGGTTAATTTACTTATCAGCTCATCACTGTATTCAGTTTCTAATTTTTTCAGGATCTTGTCAATTTTGTGCTGCGTTTCCAGTGCTTCGGTAAAAGCAGCCATTGTAACTGAAAGAATACTCTCATCGCTTTGAAAAGAAAGACTATCCTGATTTAGAAAACCTATACTACACTCATTGCCTTTGCTTATACTTCCCTCATCAAGCTTATATTCACCATTAATCAGCTTCAAAAGGGTGGATTTACCGGTGCCATTTAAACCGATCAGCCCGATTTTATCTCTTTCTTTGATGTGTAAGGAAGCATTTTTATACAGGGCTCTTCCTCCTATGTAATAGGATATGTTGTTAATGGCAATCATGCTGCAAATTTAGTTTTAGAATCTGAGCATAAAAACTCTTTCAGATTTACTATGTTAATTCTTTATAACTTTAAAAAATATTGATTAAACATATGAAACATCATTTCAACCTGGTAGTTCTGGCTTTGTCACTTGTATTATTTGCTTGCGGAGGTAAACCTACTTCAGTGGAGTCAACCACGGGTCCTTCAAGCAGTTCTTTGCCTCTGGATAAAATAAAATTACCTGATGGCTTCAAGATCAGTGTTTTCGCTGAAGTGAACAATGCACGTTCTTTGGCCATGAGTCCTTCTGGAACGATATTCGTTGGTAACAGGGGCGGTGACAAGGTTTATGCGATAAAGGATACCAATGGCGATTTCATTGCAGACGAGTATTACGTTATAGATTCTTTATTAAAGATGCCCAATGGTGTGGCCTTCAGGAATGGTGATCTCTATGTGGCAGAGGTGAGTCGCATATTGCGTTATAAAAATATTGAAGCCAACCTGTCTAATCCTCCTGAGCCGGAGGTGGTTTATGATGAATATCCAACCGATGGACATCATGGATGGAAATACATTGCCTTTGGACCTGAAGGTTTATTGTATGTGCCTGTGGGGGCGCCCTGCAATATCTGTGAGCCTGCCGAAATTTATGCCAGCATTACGCGCATAGATGTAGAGAGTGAGGACATCAAGCCTGAGATTTTTGCAAGGGGGGTGCGTAATACGGTAGGCTTTACCTGGCATCCCGAGACGGCCGAATTGTGGTTTACCGACAATGGTCGCGATATGATGGGTGATGACATCCCTCCCTGTGAGTTGAACCATGCTCCGGAAATAGGTATGCACTTCGGGTATCCTTATTGTCATGGTGGTAACATTAAAGATACTGAGTTTGGGAACAAACGGCCTTGTTCCGATTTTGTAATACCAGCACAGAATCTTGGCCCGCATACTGCGCCACTGGGATTAAAGTTTTATACCGGGAATATGTTTCCTGAGGAATACAAAAACGCCATTCTCATTGCTGAGCATGGCTCATGGAACAGATCCAAAAAAATTGGTTATAGACTGAGTATGGTGAAACTGGATGGGGATCAATCACTGGGTTATGAAATCTTTGCCTCGGGATGGATGGACGATGAGACCCAAAGTGTTTGGGGCAGGCCCGTTGATGTATTACAAATGCCTGATGGCTCCTTATTGGTTTCGGATGATCATGCCAATGTGATTTACAGGATTTACTACGAGGGATAATTCAGCTTTCCTTGACTAGAAATCGGAAGACATTTTTTTGATGTCTTCTTTTTTATCAGCACTCATTTGTTTAACAACAACTGAAGATCGATAAATCATTTCAAGCTCTTTTTTTGATTTTGAGCTGAATGCCAGGCTTACCGTTTCTGCCAACCAGCTATAGGCGTCTGACCGGGCATTGTAAGCGGGTGGGCCAAAGGCCTCTTCCAGACTCTTCATTAAACGCGGGTCTTTATCAGTAACAACTATAATCTCATAAATCTTGTCTTTATAAACCTTTAATTCAATACTCTTTATGCGTATTTCTCCGATACGTTCATAATCCTTATTTACCAGGCTGTATAGCTTAACCGGAAACTCTTTCTTCTCCCTGATGTCTTTCTTGAATTCTGCCCCCTGAACTTCATTGACATTGCTTTCGAGCTTAATGTCTTTAAACCCTTTTCTTCTTTCTAATTCTTGCAAATCCTGTGCGTAGACCAAGAGCGATAGGCCCAATGATATTCCCAATAACAACAATTTCATTTCGATTTTTTTAGCTGCTGAACTTTTGCTTACCTACTAATAACTCAAAAAATAATTTAAAATCCGACCCAAGACTATACAAGGGATATTGAAATGTAGCAGGTTTATTTTTCTCAAAAAAGAAATGTCCTACCCAGGCAAATCCATATCCCACAAGCGGTATCATGGCCAATCTCCACCAAACCTGGGTGTATAAGGCCCATGCAAGGATGATGAAAACAAGTGCCGTGCCAATAAAATGAAGCACCCTACTGGTGGTATTTGCGTGCTCAGTAAGATAAAAGGGGTAGAACTCTTTAAAACTTTTATACTTTCTTTCTGTACTCATGGCATGTCAGGATTTGGTTTGCAATAAGCTCACAGGCAATTTAACAATAACTCTTTCCCATAAAAACACGATATCGGCTTTATCGTTGCGTTGATCAAATCTTATAGTGAAGGGCTCATAAAGTGCTTCTGCATTGTAGGATACAGGTAAGGTTATAGTTAATACATCTTTTTTAGAATTGTAATTGTAAGCACCCCAAAGTCCTACCTCGCTGTTGAACAGGAGGGCCCAGCTTTCTTTTTCAGGAATACTGAATATTGTATAAGTACCCGCTTTGAGTGTATCATTACCAATTAACAAATCTCTTGTGCAGGTAATTTCGGTAGCTTCGTTGGCACCGGTTCTCCAAATTTTTCCATAGGGCACTAAGTCACCGAAAATCTTTCTTCCCTGCTTATGGGGTTGAGAATAAACTATTTTAACGTAAGCGTCCTGATATCTCATGCTTACTACGTTTAAGGGACTTGGGCGGGGTTTTAGTGGCTCTTGAGCTTTTGCTGCGTTATATAAGAGGCAGCTAATTGCTGTGCAGAGAAGTAAAGTATGTATTTTACTCATGCTTGCGAAGATAAGAATTTGATTTCAATCCGTATTTTTGACGGCATGGAGAAACCTGCATTTGACGATATATTCATGGAGTTGGCTGTAAACCTGGCCACGCGTTCTCATTGTATTAAAAGACATGTAGGTGCCGTGCTTACAAAAGACACCCGTATAATTTCCATCGGCTATAATGGGCCTCCATCGGGTACACATAATTGTGATGTTGAGTGGCCTGAGCAAGGCTGCCCCAGAGATTCAAAAGGGGGTTGCTCATTAGCAATTCATGCCGAGCAAAATGCCATACTTTATGCGGTGAAGAACAAAACCTCGGTTGAAGGTGCAACGCTATATGTAACCTTATCGCCATGCCTGGCATGTGCTCGCATCATTTATACAATGGGTATTAATAAAGTCATCTACCTGAAATCATATGCTGAGCACAAGGGCATAGCGCAGGATGAGGGCGTAGAATTTCTAAAGAAGTTCGGGGTGGAAACCGCACAATATCAGGGCAACCTGAGCAATGTTACCTACATGATCTGAGCTTCTTATCCGGCTGTTGAACTACTTCCCGGCTACTTTTTTTAGGTCGGCAATGAGTTTGGCCGGTACTGCTTTGGCATTTTTCGATTTGGCAGCTTCAAGTACGCCTAATGATTTACCCGCCATTTCGAACAGACCCACTGGATTTTTATCATGTCTGTAGCTACCTATGCACCACCGAATTTCAGATTGAAGTTGATGCTCGACATTCAAAGATTCAAGTTTTTCTAATGATTGAATGACGATTTTCTCAAGCAAATCTTCTGTGATTACTTTTGATTTTTTAGGAGCAGCCTTCTTAGTAGAGCTTGCTTTTTTTGTTTCCGGTTTTGCCTTAGAAACTGTTTTTTTCGCTGTCTTTGCCATGTTTTATGGGGTTTTACTTTTTATACATGATGCAAATTTACTCATTAATATCAGGAATGGGTAAGCGTGTATAAACAAAAAAAGGAAGCGACTACCTGAGTCACTTCCTTTGTGCAAAGTTTGCAGATTAAATCTGATTACTTCTTCTTCTTAGCTGCAGATTTCTTTGCGGCTTTCTTAGCAGGCTTCTTCTTAGCTGCTTTTTTAGCACTCTTTTTTGCCATAGTGTTTAGAGTTTGGTTAAAAACTTTTGAAAAGTTAACACAATTTTCTTTTCAGCAAATATTTTTTAACAATTATTTTTTAAAAAAATAATTTACTTTAAGTGGTACTTGAAGTGAAAGTAAGATCGAAGCGATTGTTTTTTTTATTTTATCACTCAAATATGTTCACCTCAGGAGTAAGTTTTATGCCAAATTTTTCTTCGACTGATTGCTTGATCTTCATTGCCAAATCTACAATCTCTCTACCTGTTGCTGCACCATGATTGACTATAACTAGCGCTTGTTTGTCGTGTACTCCGGCATCTCCAAAGCGCTTACCTTTCCAATCACATTGTTCAATTAACCAGGCAGCCGGAACCTTCATCAATCCAGGTAATACAAGATATCCGGGCAGACTTGGAAATAGTTTTTTCAATGCTTTGAATTGTGCTTCCTTAATCTCCGGATTCTTAAAAAAACTGCCGGCATTGCCTATTTTAGCTGGATCGGGGAGTTTACTCTCTCTTATCTTTATTACTGCTTTGCTAATGTTATGCAGGTTAATTTCACCTTTAAAGTCAGTATCCAGCAACTCCTTGATTGCACCATAAGATGTGTTATATCTGTGACTGGTTTTGGTGAGTTTCAGCACCACATGTGTAATGATGCATTGCCCTTTCAACTCATGTTTAAATATACTTTCCCTGTATCCAAACTTACATTCGGAATTGGTAAATGTTTTAGAAGTTAAATCAGCCAGCATGAGTGCTTCTACTTTTTCAACGAGTTCTTTTATCTCAACTCCATAGGCTCCGATGTTTTGCATTGGTGCTGCCCCAACGGTGCCAGGTATTAGGGAAAGATTTTCCAATCCCCCCCAATTATTTGCCAGACAATAGCGCACCAATTCATGCCAGTTTTCTCCGGCACCTATACGAAGGCAAAGGGATTCAGCATCCTCCCAAAGAACTTCTTTACCTTTTATATCGAGCTTAATCACTGCAAGGGGTGCATTTACGAGCAGTACATTGCTACCGCCACCCAATATCAAGGGTATGTTGCTTTTAAATATATCGTGCTGGAGGGCTTCAATGAGCTCTGGTGCTGATCTTACTTTACAGAACCATTTT
Organism: uncultured Roseivirgaceae bacterium; assembly: GCA_964626095.1. GTDB lineage: Bacteria > Bacteroidota > Bacteroidia > Cytophagales > Cyclobacteriaceae > DAOLDI01. Next base: position 11,310 of record CAZVFM010000073.1, read on the forward strand.
GCCTTTACATCAATGCCAAAGGTGTTATAAGGCTTAAGGCTAACATGCTCTTCAATAGCGATCATTTGAAAATATGACTTAGTATATGCCCTAAAGATAAGGAAGCAATGTGTGGCATCAATTGGCTTATTGCAGATTGCGCAATTCCTCTTTCGACAATTTAAAGATGCAAATCCTTGGAAATCGTCCTGCAATGTAGGTTGTGCCCAGTATGATCAGACCTTCATCTTGGGTTGGTCTAACCGCAGCTATTTCAAAAGGATTTGAAAACCCCAGGTATTTTGAGCCTGCAAAGCTCCCGTCATTTTCATTGTATAGATAAAGTACAATTTGTTTGCTTCTCGAATCGCTTCCATACAAGAGATAATTTTCGTTGTTGATGGAAATGCGCTTGATTAACACACGGGCATCAGGGGTAAATTCCGGAACGCTGTTGCCTCCCAAATCTACTGAAGAACTTACACCGGTAGTATTAATCTCAACACCCGGGAGCAGGTAATTATCTCCAAAATTAAATCTTGC
>CAZVFM010000074.1:0-11764 GCA_964626095.1 uncultured Roseivirgaceae bacterium
TGGAGCATATCGGCCAATTAGGAGTAAGGTCAATTCTGGATTATTCTATTGAAGGAGAGAAGACTGAGGAAGGTTTTGAACAAACAGCACAGGAAGTAATTCGAACCATTGAAGAGGCGAAGAAAAACCCAAACATTCCATTCTCTGTTTTTAAAATGACTGGCATTGCTTCAATTGATTTACTTGAAAAGATAAATGCAAAGCAAACTTTAACAGAAGCTGAGCAAATTGCATGGGAAAAAGTGAGAAGCCGGGTTGATAGCATTTGTAAAGTATCGCATGAAAATGATATTCCCGTATTGATTGATGCAGAAGAAAGCTGGATTCAAAATCCGATTGATGCACTGGCCTATGAAATGATGCGCAAGTACAACCAAAGTAAAGCCATTGTTTATAATACCTATCAGCTATATAGAAAAGATTCATTAACCAATCTGCGCAATGCTTTTCATGATGCCACCATGCACAACCATTTTTTAGGCGTAAAGCTGGTGCGTGGTGCTTACATGGAAAAGGAGAGAGAACGTGCAAAAAAAATGGGCTATACCGACCCCATCCAACCAAACAAAGAAGCTACCGATGCAGACTATAATAAAGCACTTGCATTTTGTATTGACAATAAGCAGCGCATTCATTTTGTTAGCGGATCGCATAACGAGTACAGCAACCAATACCTTGCATTACTTATGGAGAAGCACAGCATGCATATTAACGACAAGCGCATTTGGTTTTCGCAGTTGTATGGCATGAGTGATAACATTTCATTTAACCTGGCAAAAACAGGATACAATGTAGTGAAGTATTTACCCTACGGCCCGGTAGTAAAAGTAATGCCCTATCTTTTCAGAAGGGCAGAAGAGAACACCTCAGTAGAAGGACAAAGCAGCCGCGAGTTGGATATGATCAGAAAAGAGTTGAGGAGGAGGAGGAAAATTGAATCAGGTAATTAAATTTTATAGCTGTGTTGTGGCTAATTGTAGCATTATCATTACTATTTACTACAAGTGTAGTTTTATTCTTCTATTGTAAAACCATTAAGCTAAGGAGGAAAATACATGATCTCCGAGTTAAGCACCTGCTAGAACTTGAGCGTGTAAAAGTGGATACACTAGAAGGTAATATTGAATTTCTTGAGCAGGAGATACAAAGACTGGGGGCTGATATACATGATGATCTGATTCAACGACTTTCAGAGCACTTGTTAATAATTGAAAAGTTAATGTTTGTAGAAGATTTGACTCATGCTCAGGCCTATTCTCTTCAATTACGAAAGCATTCAAGAAGTATAATAAAGTCTGTTAGAGTGCTTTCAAGCAACTTGTTACCCGGAAGTATAAACGCCTCTTCACTCAATGTAGCGTTGTATGATTTATGCGCAAATCTTGAAAATCCGGGAGTAGCCCGGGTTAGATTTGCATATAGCGGTAATGAGTTTAGCCTGCCATTGCAACACCAGGTTCATATTGTAAGGATTGTGCAAGAGTTGGTTAACAATGCAATCAACCATTCTTCTGCCTGGCATAAAAATGTTAAGCTGATTTGGATGGGCAGTGGACTGAGTGTTGAAGTTACTAATGATGGAGTGTTAAGTGAAAGGTCTATAGAGAAGTTGAAAGATTTCAAAAGTTTCAGGACGCTAAGAATGCGCATGTACAGTATAGAGGCTAGCTTACGTATAAAGCATCATGATATTCGAGGGTTAACCGCCACTTTAGTTTACCCGGCTAAATCTGCAGGGGAGGTTTTTATTGAATAATTCCATTTCTAAAAGCGTATGCCAGTAACGCGGCAGTATTGGGCACTTGTACTTTGGCAAGTAAACGCTTACGGTGAGTTTCTAATGTTCTTGAATTCAAGTTTAATTTGGCGGCAATTTGTTTGCTGGTATCTCCATCAACAATACATTTTAAAAGCATTACTTCCCTTTCATTGAGATTCACAGGTGGCACATTGAAAATTTTTTCAGAAAAATGTTTCAAAAGTTTGCGAACCTCTTCAGAATAATATACACCTCCTCCAGCTACAAGACTTACTGCTTGCCTGATTTCTGAGAACCCATTCATTTTAAATACTATACCCTGCACCCCAGACTTAATTAAATTCAAAATAAGCTCATGACCTTCGAGGCCCGTAACAACTATAATTTTGACTGCTTTCTTCTGTGCAGCTAATGTTTCGATTGCTTTAAGGCCATGCATATCTGGTAATTTAATATCCAGCAGAAGTATATCAACTGTGTGTTGGTGAATGCAAGAGATCGTTTCATGGCCATTAACCGCTTCGTATATTTTATTTACATAATCCGTCTTTTTGAGCAGCGCAATCATACCCTCACGAACCAGTTCTTCATCCTCGGTAATCAAAAAATTGAGCTTTTTCATGCAGGCTTAAGCTGTTGTATACAAATATTTTCATAATCTGCGTAAAAACAGTACACTTGCATGTACTGTTTTTACGCGATTTTTAGGTTGGGTTTGGAAGTTTGGGGCTGAACGGGTTATTTAAAGCCATGTTCAACTAAAATTAAAATCATTATGAAAACTTTAAGTATTGAAAGAATGGAAAGGATTGAAGGGGGTTGTGATGTTATATACACCTTTAATGGGTCTTTGCAAGACTTTGCAAATGTAGTAAGTCAATTAATGGATATGGGTTATACAGGTCAGGCAAATCATATTGCAAATCTTTATAATGCAGGTTGTGTTCAAGTATTGCAGTAGTTAGTAATTAGTAATTAGAATTAGGCTAATATTCTTAATTAACCATGGATTTGTAACTCAATCCAAGGTTTTGTTTTTAATATATAGAAAAATATTTTAGTGTAACTCAGAAACCCACCGTCTTTGACGGTGGTAATGTTCTGCTGGCTATGCCGTAAATTTGCGGAATGAGTAAATATAAGAAGCTGTCGCATGTAATTTATAAGTGTGACTATCATATTGTATGGGTACTGAAATATAGATTTCGGATATTGATGGATGCAGTTAAAGAGATGGTTGAAAAGGATATTCGAATACTGTGTGAATGGAAGGGATGTGATGTTGAAGAGTTAAATGTTCAGGAGGATCATATTCACTTGATGGTGTCAATTCCCCCTAAGGTATGGGTGTCAGTATTGATGGGAACACTAATAAGGTAAACTGGCGATTAAGCTATTAAAAAGCTATCCTGAGTTGAAGAAGATGCCATATTGGGGAAATTATTTTTGGGCCCGTGGATATTTCGTGAGCACAATTGGATTGGACGAAGATTTGATTAAGCGTTATGTGAAATACCAAGAGAATAAAGAACGCAAGGAAGAAAATCAGGGTAGAAACTTTGGACTCTTTGAGTCCATTTAACTAACAAATCCATCTGCTTTGCAGGTGATAGTTTAATATTTTATATTCCTGATCATTTTGTTAGGTGTGGGCTTATTCTGATGTTTAGATCATTCATACTTCTTTTTTCTTGTGTTCTATTTAGTTTAAATGGGAATGGCCAATCTCGCCTCATCAACGGCCAAATTGCTGACATTAATACTAAAACGGGAATTCCTTATGCTCATATTTATGTTCAGGATCAAGCCCATGGTACTGTATCTAATGAAAACGGATATTTTGAAATAAAAATTAGTAGTGAAATAAATATTCCCGTTCTGGTGATCAGTCATGTAGGCTATATGAGCGCAGTTATTAAGATTAATGAACTTGACAGCGACCAGATATTTGTTTTGCTGGAATCCACTGAGAATTTGCTGGATGAAATTGTTATCAGACCCTACAGAGATTCTGTAAAGCAAATTTTGATTTCAGCCGGTGCAAGAATTAAAAAGAATTATCCTACTAAGCCTTATATGATGAAAGCCTTTTACCGGGAGGTAAACAGGCAGGGAGATCAGCATGTGCGCCTGGTAGAAGCCGCTGTAAGCATATACGACAGGGGATATGATAAAAATATTATTGACGCTAACAATCTAAGTGTTAAAGTAGAAGAGATAAGGCGTAGTGATGATAGAATACAGCTTAGTTGGAAGGAGGCCATAAGAAAATGGGTATATGAGAGAAATGGGGTGCATAAAACTTTAAGAGATGATCCTTTAAGGAGAATAGCTTTTGCTAATAATAATTTTCAGTTGATTGCTTTAGAGTATGAACATCTAGATGTGAATAAGAGGATTACAAATCCGGCAATTGAAAACTTTGTATTTTTTAAATCACTATTCTTTTTGGATGGAAAATACACCTTTTTACTTGACAGCATAAGTTTATACGAAGATATTCCTGTGTATTGCATAAGCTTTTTTGAACAGGAACCCTCTTCAAAAAAACTGGCAGTCGGTGAGGGTAAAATTATAATAAGACAAGACAACTTAGCCGTTTTAGATTTTTTAGGAAGACTTGTTCGTACGAATGCCGAAGCACCATATAAATACTTCACGCCATTTGAAAACAACTTGTTAAGCGTGTACCATATTAAATATCGAGAGGTAAGAGGCAAGTATTATTTAAGTTATATTTCTTCGAAGTCTTATGGCTCAAATAATCCATACTTCGGAGGCTTTACAGAAGATGTTAATAAGCGACTTTTTCAGTTCAACGAGCTTTTAGTTACTGATTTGGATTTAAAGAAAGCAAGACCTTTCAAGAAATCGGAAGTCATGAAACAAGACAAGGATTTATATGATGCAAAGGCAAAATATAATGAGGAATTTTGGAAGGAGTACACCTTCATGATTGACCGTGAGATTGAAGATAGGATAAAAAATGAGCTGGAGGTGAAGACTCCCTTAACTATACAATTCAAGAAAAATAAATGAACACGATAACTACTGAAACTACGCAGAAGCAGGTTTGGGAGATACTGGGTGTTTTCATATTGCTTATTGCCTTAGAAATAGCCTTTATTTACTTAAACTCTCATTTTTTAATCAGTGATGAAGTAGCGGAATCAGCTATTTCTGGAAATTATACACAAAAACATATTGAAGAGTGGAAGATGACACATCAACTGATGGTCGCACCGCACTACTTTCGTGCACCCTTCGCAGTTATTATACCTGTTCTTTTTTTTTCATTCCTAATGTTCGCTTTATTAAAGTATAAAGAAGATAATGTTTGCTTTTTAAGTGTACTGAGAATTGTGCAGGAGGCCTTTTTTTTGTTTCTTATCCCCGCAGCTTTAACTTTTTTTTGGTTTGTTTTTTTTCAATCACAATTTACATTTGTTGATTTGATTCGTTTCGATCCTACATCAGTGGCAGGTATTGTAGGTAAGGAGAACTTATCTGATACTGAAATAACTATTCTGAAGAGACTCAACTTATCTTTGCTTCTTTTTTTCGGCTTAGTGTCCTGGCGTTTGTCTAAAAAATATGAAAGCATTTCTCTGGCTTATCACAGCATGGCTGTGTTAGGTGTATTGCTTTTATACCAGGTCATGGTCTTGTTTTGGAAATTAGTATTATGAGCAAATTTATACGTGTCGGTTGCATTATATTATTGTGTTCTGCCTGTGCTACAGTTCAGTCCAAATTCAGCGAGGAATATTTGCAGTATGTGCAGGAGGAAAGTACAAGGGATTTTATTCCCCATAACAATGACAGTACGTATTTAATACAAAGCATTTCAAGCGATGCTGAATATGGATTTACGGAACGGAAGCCGGTTTTTCTCGGAGTGAAAGGTATGAAAGATGCCGACAATAGTGTGGAAAAATATCTTAATGCTTTGCGCGGCCCCAATGGAGAAACACTTGTTTATGAACGAATTAAGGCCTGCTGTGTGTTTAAAACACCTAATCAAAAAGCATTTAATTATCCCGGAAAGGAGTATCCTTTTGGCATGCTTGAAGTGTACCAATTAAGCTACGGGGAGAACAAGATAAAAACGGTATACTTTAACATTTACGATGAGGGGCCGGTGCAGGGATTATACGGCTTCTCAATTTTCAAATAGATTTAGTTTGCCGCCTTATAATTCTTTCCGAAAAACCTTCACCCTCCAACACGGCCAATCTGATTGCGGGGTAGCATGTCTGGCCTCTGTTATCAAATATCATGGTGGAGTAGCAACAATAGAGAGATTACGCGAGTTGAGCGGCACAAGCCGGCAAGGCACCACACTTTTGGGACTTTATCAAGCTGCTCAGCAATCAGGTTTTAATGTAGAAGGTTTGGAGGCGGAAAATATTGACAACCTTAATGATTTAAGTGTGCCTGCCATTCTGCATGTAATCATAGATAGTAAACTGCAGCATTATTTTGTCTTTTACGGTTTTGATAAAACAGGAAAGTTAATTATCGGTGACCCTGCAAAGGGTATTCTGCACTATACGAAAGAAGACCTGGAAAAAGTATGGCAAAGCAAAGCGCTCCTTAAGCTTACACCCAATTCAAATTTTGTAAAAAGGAAATCAGAAAATGCAGAAAAGAAAAAATGGATTATAGCACTGGTAAAAGATGATGTAAATATTTTACTGGCCGCACTTTTCCTTGGCATTCTCATGACCGTATTGGGTTTATCTACAGCCATTTTTTCGCAGAAGCTTATTGATGATATATTACCATCAGGTAATACACAAAAACTTATACTAAGCATTCTCCTGCTTACTTTCCTCTTGCTGGCCAGAAGTGGCATGGGTTTTTTGAGGGGCTTTTTTCTCATCAGGCAGGCTAAAGATTTTAACAATCGTATCATTCAAAGATTTTACGGCAGTTTGCTGCGTTTACAAAAATCATTTTTTGACAGCCGCAAAACCGGAGAGCTCATCGCGCGTATGAACGATGCGCGAAGAATTCAAACCGTAATCAGCATTATCTCCGGCAGTATCATTATTGATTTCTTGTTGATGATGACTTCTGTGGTATTTGTATTTCTCTACTCAAGCACGGTTGGTTTTGTAGTATTGTCGGGCATACCGGTTTATCTTTTATGGGTTTACTTTTTTAACAGCAAAATCATTGATGCGCAGAAAGAAGTGATGCGAGGCTATGCACATACGGAGGGCCATTATGTAGATACCATCCAGGGTATTGCCACTATAAAAGCTTCGAACAAAGAAACATTTTTTGAAAATGTAAATAAGCAGGTATATGGTTTTTTCCAGGATAAAGTGGTAGAGTTGGGAAAGGTGAACATTCGGTTTGGCGTGGTTTCTGAAATAACCGGAGTCATATTCATTACACTGGTTTTTGGTGTTTCGTCCTGGATGGTTTTGAAAGAAACATTACAGCTTGGGCAAATGGTGGCCTTACTGTCTATAGCAGGAGGAGTAATCCCTGCCTTGGGCAGGCTGGCCATTGCCAATGTACATCTGCAGGAAGCAAGAGTAGCTTTTGACAGGATGTATGAGTTTGTATCATTAAAGCCGGAGGCTCAGCATGATGAAGATCAGAAACCTGACCCACCCGAGATAGAAAGTCTCACACTACAGAATGTAACATTTCGCTTTCCGGGGCGAAAGCAATTGCTGACCGGTGTTACAATGGAAGTAAGGCGTGGCGAAATGGTGGCGATACTTGGAGAGAGCGGGGGAGGTAAGAGTACCTTGGTACAAATTCTTCAAAAATTTTATTGGCCGGAAAGCGGGTCGATATACCTCAACGATATTAATCTTAATAATCTGGATGCACAGCAGTGGAGATCAATGATAGGTGTGGTGCCGCAGGAGGTAAAAATATTTAATGGCAACCTGCTTTACAATCTTACCTTAAGCCAAAGTCCGGAAGAATTTGAAGTAGTAATAAAGTTTTGTCACCAATATGGTTTCGACAAATATTTTCAATCTTTTCCCCAAAGCTACCTGACCATTCTTGGTGAAGAGGGTGTGAACATTTCCGGAGGGCAAAAACAACTGGTGGCGCTTGCCAGGGCGCTATTCAAAAAACCAAAGCTTCTGCTACTGGATGAAGCCACAGCGGCTATGGATAAAAACACAGAGAATTTTGTATTACAATTGTTGCTCAGGTTAAAAGCAGAAATCCCTGTACTGCTGGTTACACACCGCATAAAGACCGCACAAAAAGCAGACAGAATTTATATACTTGAAGCAGGCAGGGTGAGCCATTGCGGCAAACCGGAAGACCTTATGGCTTCGGATAATTTCTTTAGTGAGGCCGTAAGGGAGGTGGCGGTATGATAGTATGATAAACCCTGTGCTCCGAAATTGCACCCACTTCAACCATAAGGAAATGGTGTGATGACAAAAACATTGAACATTTCACTTAAAAAGTGAATTATTATATTACCTTTGTATTAACAGTACTCGCCACGCTACCCGTAAGATCAGCGTCCCAGGGCGAGTCTTTTGCTTTTAGGGGCCTTTGAATTTTTCTGATTTTATTATCTTAAGGCATGATCTATAGCAAGACCTCTACAGCAATCCAACAACAAATCGTCTTACTCCAGCAAAGAGGCCTAATTATTACAGACCTTGTTCAGGCGGAACATTTTCTTTCCAATATAAGCTATTACCGACTGGCTGGCTATTGGTGGCCAATGCAAAGCGATAAAGTGAATCATATATTCAAGACTAATAGTAAGTTTGAAGATGTTATTGCACTATACAATTTTGATCGAGAGTTACGCCTGTTAATTTTTGATATTATAGAACGGATTGAAATTGGCTTAAGGGCGAAGCTGATTTATAAGTTGTCGCATGAATTTGATCCGTGGTGGTTTCAGAATATGAGTTTATTTATTAATGTTCGGGAACTACTAAAAACGCTAAATACAATAAGCGAAGAAATTGAGAGATCAAAAGACACTTTTATCAAAGATCATCTTAAACGGTACAATACTGATACTCGTTTTCCGCCCGCCTGGAAAACTTTAGAAGTTGCTACCTTCGGTAATCTCTCGAAATTATATGGAAACTTAAAATCAACAGTAAGGTCAAAAGACGAAATAGCAGCGGAGTTGAACACAATTAATCACACATATCTCCCAAGCTGGCTTCAATCGATTGCTCAAATAAGAAACATTTGCGCTCATCACGGAAGACTCTGGAATAAAAACTTACCCGGCAGACCAAAATTATTATCCAAGCCTCCTGCTCCATGGCTTACAACTGTTCCTGCGGGAAGCCAACATCATATGCTTTATATTCATATATGCTGTATGAAGTATCTTTTAGATGTTATTAGTCCCGGGCATCATGTAGTTCCAAAGCTTGTAGAATTGTTTAACAAATATCCAAATGTTGATTTAAATGCACTTGGCTTTCCTGCTACATGGCAAAGTGAACCACTTTGGAAATAGCTGCACTTTCAGTCATAGCGCGTTTTTGCCGGGAGCAGTATTAGAATAACACAAGAAAGACATCACAGGGATAAAAATCTCTTCAATTCGTTAAAGAGTCATCTGTAATGATACTTTCTCCTTGCCCAGATCATTTAATTCTTCTAATTTCATCTCGGGTGAGAGCTGACTGCCAACTCCAAGTACCGGTTAAGAGGCTGATACCGGGGCATCGGGAGATAGTCGATAACGACAATAAAATCCTGTTACAGGAGTGCCGCCTCATTTGCAGCGCTCTCACCTCTTTAGATATTCTATATTTAAGATTATATGGAACACAAGCAGGAAAACCAACCCGACCCTGAAGACGAACTTAAAGCTGAAAATGAATTGCTGAAACTTAAGCTTGAGCTGGAACACGGCATGAAAGACATGGGTGCTTCCGGCCTCTCTTCAGAAGCAGAAAATCAATGGCTGAATTACATATACAATTTTGAGAAACTACACAAGAATGCAAAGCGAATAAAAGTATTCGAGGCCCTTGGGCAACCGCATTATATAAAACCGGAAGCGCTCAGTAAAGCAGAAGTGGGCAAAGAGTTAGAGCGCATTCTTAATATCATGGAAGAAAAGAATATTGCCCTGAGTTGGTCTGGCGATTATGAAGATATCGTGATATACAAATTCATTACCGAAGAACTTTTTGAGCAGGAGATGGATGACATTTTCATGCCCGGCATGGTAAGCCAATTCATTTATGAGGAATTTCACCCCAATCATGATGATGATTTAAGGAGATACACACATGAGCTTATCGAAGCCTTGTTTAAGAAAAAGTGGGACAGGAAATATAGTATCTGGGAATTTCACAAAACCATTTCATTCAAAGGCAAGGAGTATGACTGTGAGGGAATTTCGGATCCCATCATCGATTTCCAGGAAGCATATCATAATTTTCAAATCAGAAAAACTGAAATAGAAGAAGTAGATTTTGATCTCGAAAGGGCTGTAGCTATGGTAAGGGGACGGATTTTATACACGGCTTATTCTGAAAATGAAAACCGCGACTTTGATGGAAAGTTTGTTGTAAACTTTATCCTTGATTATGACTGCTGGTGTATTAGCGGGTTCTCTTTTCCGGGTTTTGGAGACTGAGCGCCAACTGAAAATAGCTATCAGTACCTCAAAATATCATTTAAAGTCTTTATAGCCTTTTCTAATTCAGGCTTTTCAATCTTTCCAATTTTATTAACCAGGCGTTCTTTTGAAATAGATCGAATGTGAAACACCAAAACCTCTGATGTACTATTTAAGCCATTTGATTTCGAAGGACTAATGATTGGGTTGCCTTTGTAGTTTTTAACTTTTGTGGTTAATGGAATTGCAATTACAAGATTAAGATATTGATTCAGCAGATTGCCACTGACAATAAGAACCGGGCGTAATCCTGATTGTTCACTTCCTTTTACAGGATTTAGGTCCGCATACCATATCTCACCTTGCTTCATTGTTCAAGTTGTTTTAGATAATCTTCCATACCTTCTTCAGCTATGCTGAGTATGTCTTTATCTGTTGAAGCTTGTTTATATGATTTGATATATTCTGCTTTTTCTAAATGCTCAAGATATAGTCTTAAAGCATTTTCAATCAGTTTGTTCTTTGGCAGTGAAAGTGCTTTGGCTTTTTCTGAAAGCTGCTTAAGGAGGTCTTCGGGAAGTGTACTGGTAAAGGTGCTCATATCATTTATATTTACGATTTACAAATATAATAGATAAAGTACTAGTCTCGCACAATTACTCCTTAGCCCACTCACTGTGCTGTTTACCAAGTTTTTTAGCCGAATTATTCTCTTATTTTTGCCCAAAATGGAAAGAAATGCAATTAAGCGAACAAGAAATTATCCGCAGGCAGGGAAAAGAAGAATTGGAGAAATTGGGCATTAATCCCTATCCGGCCGAATTATTTGAAGTGAATGTCAGTGCAAAGGACATTAATGAGAACTACGAGCGCAAAAAAACCGATTATAAAGACATATCCATAGCCGGCCGCATCATGAGCCGCAGAATTATGGGCTCAGCCTCTTTTGCCGAATTGCAGGATGAAAGTGGCCGTATACAAATTTATGTGCGCAGAGATGATATCTGTCCGGGAGAAGATAAGACCTTGTACAATACCGTTTTCAAAAAATTGATTGACATTGGTGATGTGGTGGGCGTGAAAGGTTATGTGTTTACCACGCAGACCGGAGAAATTTCTATACATGTTACCAGTCTTAGCTTACTGGCCAAATCTCTTCGACCATTACCTGTGGTAAAAGAGACTGTAGATGAGCAGGGCAATGTGCACAAGCACGATGCGTTCAGTGATCCGGAGCAACGTTACCGCATGCGTTATGTTGATTTGGTAGTTAATCCGGAAGTGAAAGATACTTTTATTAAGCGCACTAAACTGGTAAACTCCATGCGCGAGTACCTCAACAACAAAGGATACCTCGAAGTGGAAACTCCTGTACTTCAGCCTTTGTATGGAGGGGCAGCAGCACGACC
>CAZVFM010000075.1:0-11657 GCA_964626095.1 uncultured Roseivirgaceae bacterium
ATCAATGCCTGATAAACCCTTGTCTCTTTATCTTTAATTTCTGTTGCACTTGCAAGCAATTGCCGGTCTTTGAGCGCTGTTTGATACCTGGTTTCCAACTCACTGACCGTTCTAAGTCTTTCTGCTTTAAAAATGGAGTCTCGCAGATTGTAATATAAATCTTGAAAAAAGAGGGCCTTCTCAAAATTACCTCTCTCCTTATTAAATGTGTATATATCAAAATATGTATCCCTAATTTTTTCGAGGCTACTTGATTTCTCCGCGTAATAAAGCGCACTGTCAAGATAAATGCTTGCTTGGCTAAACTGCTTTTGTTTTTTCTTTAGTTGCCCAAGATTGGTAAATGCACCAGCAAGTGAATAGTTCCTTCGTGGAATAGAATGCTTTCTGGCGAGTTTGAGAGAAATAGTAAAGAAGGTTTCAGCCCTTGAATAATCCCCCATTTTCATCAGGGTATTCCCAATATTATTGAAAGTAAATTGTATTTCGAGAGAATCAGGCAAGGGCTTAAGTTCGAGTACTTTAAAGTGATAAAATAAAGCTGAGTCTGGCTTGGCCCAATCATCAAAATTAATCGCGATTGCATTCAAACAGTACGCCTGATGTCTGGTGTCTGCGCCTTTCTCGATAGCAGTTTGTAAACAAACTTTTCCATATTTCACCCCATTATCAAAATCCTCAAAGTCATGATATATTATGGCTATATCCGCCAGTTGAAAGGCAATATTATTCATTTCATTCGCTTGTTCTGCCAATGCTAAGCCCAGGTGTGCAAACTCTAAAGCAGACTCATAAACGCCTTGACCGATATATGCCCTGCTAACCCTCCTTGCAACCAAAATTGACTGTGCAGGCTGTGTTTGACTTTGCGGATGATTAAGATAAATTTTGCCGTAATAAACAATGGAATCGTTCATTCCGTTCTGGTAGGCGCGTTGAATTTTTGCTGAATAAAAATCAAGTGAATCAGACCCTGATTTGATAAGTGTGCGAGCCTGTGAGAAAAAATGTGTGCTATTATTTATCGAATGAATTGCACTATCTAATAGGTGTTGCAATTCCTGGCCATGGGCCGAAAAGGAAACAATAGCTATAAAAAGGCTTAGTATAGGTTTCTTCATTAAATTAAATCCCGCTGAAAATACACATTCTGTGGTTAACAAGACAATACCACAAATTCATACTTTTTGAATCTGTTATTTATGGGGGATTTCTAATCTCGTAAACTCAATTAAAAATAAGCTCATTGCAACTTCATCAGAGATAAAACGTAAATCTGTATTTTTATTCCTGAAGTAAATGCCATCGAAAGACCTTTTTTCTGAACATTCCAGCTTGTACAAGACTTTCAGACCAGAATATCCGGCTGCCTTGTATCAATTTATTCTGAATCAAGTGCCTGATAATTGCTTGGCCTGGGATGTGGGCACGGGTAACGGACAAGTGGCTAAAGTACTCTCAGAATATTTCACCAGTGTATATGCCAGCGATATCAGTGAAAAGCAAATTGCTGAAGCCTATCAAGCTGAGAATATATGCTATGTAAAATGTCAGGCAGAATATTCTGGACTCCCCGCTAAATCGGTTGACCTGATTACAGTAGCACAAGCACTACATTGGTTTAACTTTGAAGAATTCAATAAGGAAGTAAAACGTGTAGCAAGGCCTGGTGCCGTCATTGCCACCTGGGGCTATGAACTGCTTAACATTAATCTAGAAATTGACAATTTGATTGTGGATTTTTATAAAAATACTGTGGGCAACTATTGGAGCCCGGAAAGAAAGCATATAGAAGATGCTTATCAATCTATACCCTTTCCATTTCAAGAAATTGAATGCCCGGAATTTAGTATTGAGTTACGCTGGTCAATCGATCAACTGCTTGGCTATATCAACACCTGGTCGAGTGTACAAAAATTCATTAAACAAAATCATTATAATCCGGTAGACGTCTTAAGACTCAACATTCAAAAACATTGGAATGAGGGGGATTTAAAAAAAATTGTTTTTCCACTCTTTATCAGGATGGGGCAAATAAGGGGTCAAAATTCAAGTTAATTTTCTGGTAAAAACGACAGGGGTATGTTGTCGGGCTGATACTTCTTTTGCATAGGTCTAAAGAAATGTCGCCAGCACATCAGCATAAAAAAAGCAAGTACCAACGATGCTAACATGCGTACATAAAATAAAGCAAAACCAAAATACTCTGCCCCGAAAGCAGCAGCCAATGTCAGCATAAGTCCAACAAGACAGATGCCGAACAATTTTTCATTTGTTTTTCCACTGATGTACTCGGCATTACTTTTTTGTTGTAAGTGCAAATGAAGCACCCTGAGGAAGGTGTTGTATAAACGCGATTGATCAAGTTTATTACCGCTTTTATCGAAGGTATAGTTTAAAATAGTTAGCGTTGGGCCCCTTTCAAAATTAAGAATAGCACCAAAGGAGTTTTTGAAACGCACGATACGAACTACTGTAACAAATGCATAGGGTAAATCTGTTTGTTCATCACCCTCAGTAATATTCATGCTGTAGGCATTCAAAACAATCCTTACCTCTTCTTTTTTAGCAGATTCCCGGAAAGAGTACTCCATGGTTGCAATTTCAACCATAAGACTTTGAATTGAAATACCCTATTTGGGGTATTTATTAATCCGTTATAGACTCATCGGGGCTTGACAAAATCAGTAATTGTGCGCTCCATAATATCGCAGCAATCGTGCATTTGCTCTTCTGTCATCACCAACGGGGGTGCTAACCTTATAATGTTTCCATGTGTAGGTTTGGCCAGCAATCCATTTTGTGCGAGAGCTAAGCAAATATCCCAGGCAGTTGAGCTTTCTTCACTATCGTTTATCAATATAGCATTTAATAAACCCTTACCTCTTACTGATTTAACCAAGTCAGATTTTGCCGCAAGTAATTCCATTCGGTCTCTAAAAATCTTACCAAGTTTTCTGGCATTCTGCATTAACTTTTCATCATACACCACATTTAGTGCGGCCATTGCAATAGCACTTCCCAGCGGATTACCCCCAAACGTTGAACCGTGCGTGCCAGGTTTAATTACATCCATGATATGATTATCGGCAAGAACGGCAGATACGGGATACACCCCACCTGACAATGCTTTGCCAAGAATTAAAATATCGGGTTTTGTATAAGAAGTCTGCTGTTCGCATTTGTTTTCACAAGTGCAATTACCACAAACCGCCAGTAAGCTTCCGGTACGTGCTATACCGGTTTGTATTTCATCAGCAACAAATAGAACATTGTTTTCTTTACAAAGTGATGCTACTCTAGCCATGTATTCCTCAGCCGGAACATTTACGCCCGCCTCTCCCTGTATAGGCTCTACTAAGAATGCCACAACGTTTTTATCTTTTAAAGCGATGTTTAATGCTTCAATATCATTGAAGGGTATAGTAGTAAATCCTTCAGTAAAAGGACCAAAGTTTTTTCTTGCTGTAGTATCGGACGAAAAAGAAATGATGGTGGTGGTACGTCCATGAAAATTCTGGCTGCAAACTATCACCTTTGCTTTTCCTTCTGCTACTTTCTTTTTTTCATATCCCCACTTGCGGGCTATTTTTATTGCCGTTTCAACAGCCTCTGCTCCAGTATTCATTGGCAATACTTTATCAAAACCGAAATACTCAGTTACAAATTTTTCATAATCACCCAATACATTATTATAAAATGCCCTTGAGGTAAGGGTAAGTTTTCTGGCTTGCTCATCAAGCGCCTGAATAATAGTTGGATGACAATGGCCTTGATTTACTGCACTGTATGCTGATAGAAAATCGTAGTATTGTTTTCCTTCCACATCCCAAACAAAAACACCCTCGCCCTTTGCAAGCACAACCGGCAAAGGATGATAGTTATGTGCACCGTACTTATCTTCAAGTGCGATTGCGTCATTGCTTGAGCTAATTGTATTTACTTGCATACTCTTGGTTTTTACTTTTGCATCCAATTGCAGATCACAAAATTAGCTATTTAAGTCTGACTAAAGAAACCATCCTGTAATTGCACTAGTTCATTACCTATATTTGCCGACCATGAAGATTTACAATTTCGCAGTGATTTTTGATATGGATGGTGTTTTAATCGACAGCAATCCTTACCATAAGATCGCTTTACAACAGTTTTGTGCTAAGTATGGATTCATTCTCTCTGAAGAAGAACTAAGAAATCGTATTTACGGAAGGACAAATAAAGAGTGGATAAGCAATTTATTTGGCGAAAAACTTAGAGCAGAAGATTTACTAGCATATGCTTTTGAAAAGGAAGAGCTATACCGCCAATTATATAAAGATGCTATTAAACCGGTTAAAGGGCTTATTCCCTTTTTACAAGAACTAAAAACGGCTGGAATTAAAATGGCCATTGGAACCTCAGCTCCACGCGGAAATGTTGATTTTACCCTAAATGCAATTGGAGGCGAATCATTTTTTGACAGCATACTTGACGAATCACACGTAGAAAAGGGCAAGCCAAACCCCGAGATTTATCTAAAATGCGCCAAAGCATTGGATTACCCACCGGAACAATGCATAGTTTTTGAAGATTCTATATCAGGCCTTGCTGCAGCACGCAGTTCTGGGGCCAAGGTAGTTGGCATAAGCACCACTCATAGTGCAAATGAAATGAAGGATGCTGATTTAATTATAGATGATTTCAGCGAAATCAGTACTGAAAGCCTTCAAAAGGCCTTTTTCAAATAAGTACTTTTATTTTGGGGGCACTTTGGATAATTGAGGCCTTTTTTGCGATATTTGCAGTCCCTTTTTTGAGGGCAAAATGAAAAGAGAAAATGGCTAGAGTTTGTCAAATTACAGGAAAAAGACCAAGGGTAGGGAACAATGTTTCGCACGCTAACAACAAGACTAAGCGTAAGTTTTACCCTAACCTTCAAAAAAAACGTTTTTACATCCCCGAAGAGGACAAGTGGGTTACTTTGAAGTTATCTACCAAGGCCCTAAAAACCATTAATAAAGTGGGTATATCGGCTGTTTTAAGGGATGCCAGGAAAAACGGTAACGCATTAGTTTAAAAATCTGAACAGCAATGGCAAGAAGTAAAAACAGAATTCAGGTGATTTTAGAGTGCACAGAGCACAAAACAACCGGCATGCCCGGTATGTCACGTCATATCACCACCAAGAACAGGAAAAATACAACTGAGCGCATAGAGCTAAAGAAGTACAATCCTATTTTGAAGAAATACACTATTCACAAAGAAATTAAGTAATCATGGCAAAGAAAGTAGTTGCATCACTTAAGAAAGTTGACGGCAAAAATTTCGCTAAATTGATAAGAGCCGTAAAATCAGAAAAAACTGGTGCTTATTCATTCAAAGAAGAGATTGTTCCTGCTGAATTGGTAAAAGACATTTTGGCAAAGAAATAATCCGGAAGAATCATTACATTGAAAGTCCCGACCGGGACTTTTTTTATTTTCAGTCGTTCAAACAAAATACACTATGGCATTTCTTGGAGGCATGTTCTCTAAAGACAAAAAAGAATCCCTTGATAAAGGCCTGGAAAAATCAAAGGAAAACTTTTTTAGCAAGCTAGGAAAAGCAGTAATTGGTAAATCGACTGTTGATGATGAAGTGTTAGACAGCCTTGAAGAAGTGTTAATCAGTTCAGATGTTGGCATTGACACCACTTTAAAAATAATTGACCGTATTGAGCAAAGAGTTGCGCGTGATAGATACCTCGGAACGTCAGAACTGAATATCATTCTAAAAGAAGAAATTGCCGTTTTACTATCTGAAAATAAATCGGATGATCTTGAAGACTTTGAGCTACCCTCATCTATTAAGCCCTACGTAATAATGGTTGTCGGAGTTAATGGCGTGGGTAAGACTACCACCATTGGTAAGTTAGCTGCGCAATATAAAGCAAAAGGTAAAAATATTGTTTTAGGCGCTGCTGATACATTCAGGGCGGCCGCGGTTGATCAGTTAAAACTTTGGGGCGAACGTATTGATGTGCCGGTTATAGCCAAGGGGATGAATACAGATCCCTCGGCAGTTGCATATGATGCAGTGACGCATGGAGTAGAAAATGGTGCAGACTTAGTTATAATAGACACGGCCGGTCGACTGCATACAAAAGTTAATCTTATGAATGAACTTAGTAAGATTAAAAGGGTAGTACAAAAAGTATTGCCCGATGCACCGCATGAAATTCTGCTTGTCCTTGATGGAAGCACCGGCCAAAACGCCATTGTGCAGGCAAGAGAGTTTACAAAAGTTACAGATGTAACTGCATTGGCGATTACGAAATTGGATGGCACCGCAAAGGGTGGAGTGGTAATAGGTATTTCTGATGAGTTCAAGATTCCCGTTAAATATATAGGGGTGGGAGAAGACGTTGCCGACCTACAAGTATTCAATAAGAAAGAATTTGTTGAGGCTCTGTTTAAGAAATAAGACCCTTCACAAAAAATCATTTTCACATGATCCTATAATTTTCTATTATTGAAAAAATTAATCATTATGGCCTCCGAAAGCATTAAAGGCAAAATTGTTTATAGTCTTTCTCTATTGATGATGCTTTTCATAGTACTCAGTTACATTTCCTACAGCCAACTTGAACGTACAGAAAAAATAAGAAAAACTGATGAAAAGATAGAAGGCATTCTTTTGCAAAACTTGAGGCTTTTTAAAAACGATACAGATTTTTTTGATTACGATTTAAATGAGGAAGTATTCTTTAAAGCCGGGGAAAGCAAATACTTAAAAAATCACGACAGCATAGTAAGCTCGATAAGAGAATTAATAAAATCTGTTGAAGAAGAGGAATCTATAGGGATAGATCCCGCACTATGGCATATTGACAGCATACTTGTGGCATATGACCAGGTTTTTAAATCACTTGTAGATAAGCTCAAACTTCGGGGATACAAAGGATACGGACTTGAAGGAGAATTGAGAGATTTAGCTCATGAAATTGAAGATAAGAAAGCGCTCAACACAATTGACCTGTTAGTGTTAAGAAAATACGAAAAAAACTACCTGATAAGATTTGATGAAGAGTACGCAAAAAAATTCCAGGTCAAAGCGGAAGAGTTATCAAAAAAATTAAAGCCCAAATCAGAGGCGTCTGAATTATTTAATGAATATAAAGCACGTTTTTCTGATCTTGTTCTGTTATCAAAAGAAGTGGGTAAGCATAAAAAAACCGGCTTAAAAGAAATACTCAACAATAAAACTGCTGAGCTGTTACTCGCACTTGATAACTTAAGTAAAGATGCAGAAGAGCAAACTACAGCTACTCATCAACTAGGAATGAATATTTTTATGGCTTGTGCGGTTGTAGCTGTTATTTTTTGCTTTGCATTGATCATTTTTATTGGCAAAAATTTGAATTGAGTGAGTTGCCATAACCCTTATTGTTGCTTCTTCAAAGGTACATTAATGAATAACTGATAATTGAATCCCCAATAAAGGTTTAAATCTTTTATCCCATAACCCGGAATTTCGTAGCTTATTAATTCTCCCTCCCCAGTGCTTTTTGGAAAAAACTTAAATCGGGCAGTATACCCCATTAAAAAGTATTTGAATAACCTCACCCTTAAACCAGTGGTTAGTTCTAGCCACCTGCCATTCACCGACCGGTTTTGAAGATTAAATGTTTGATCCCCCCAAAATGGATCTGAAGAAACAATTTGCAAATCTTCATTAAAAATTGAACGACCATACCTAAAGCCAAATAAAAGCATATTGCCTTCGGGGTCAGCATGTAAGAAGTTAATATCAGCACCAATTCTGAAATAAGTGCCATTATTACTGAACAGGCCATTTCCCTTGGGCATCAATTCCCGTCCTGAGCCACCAAACTCGGCTACTAACAAATACTTATAGAAATCTATGTCGCCCACAAGCTCCCATCCATAAAACCCTTCTTTATAAAATGATTTGCCCAACACAAGTAAATCAGTGCCCACTCTTATACCGGAGGGTCTGAAAGAGCGCAATGTATCCTCCTCTTGCGCTATTGCATTTGGTAGTGATATAAGCAGTAGTATGGTACTAACGAATAATTTCAATATTGATAATGGCTGGTTCTCGTATAGAATCTCTAACAATGTTCACTTGTTGAAAAGTGTCATATGTAACATCGAGATTATTGTAAAGCGTGGTTTCCCCACACACATTAAAAATTTGCTTCTGCAAAGAACTGTAAGAAACAGTAAGCGTATCTCTTTCACCAGATGGAAATTGAAAATAATATGAAGCCGTATTGCTGGCAATATTCAAGGGAAGGTTAGCTGCGCGTATAGTGGCGTTTGTATAAAGAGGGACCCCAATAAAATCGGAAGATATACTCTCTACCAGCACTTGTTCACTCACAAGATTTTCGTTTGAAAATACCCTGAATATAAACCTGAGTGCCATTGGCTGTGGGCACCGATAAATTTCTACCCGCGCAACGGGGTTGCTCTCTTTTATACTTAGCACACGTACTGAGTCCAAAGTACTAGAGAGCAACGTTACCCCTTCAATAAGAATTCGTTCGCCACATTCTTCTGTTATGAGTTGCAGCCTCCTTTTATGACTTAGATTGATTGAATTAATTTCAGAGAATTGATAAATTGTATATGTTGTAGCATCATTGTAAGGATCTAATGGAAGCTCCAGGCCACTCGCTAACCTATTGGTAAAAAAGATGCTGTCCTTACCCTCAATTTCTATTCCGCTGATAAATACCGTATCGGCCCTGCCATCAAACATTTTCCTGAAAACAAGTTGCACATCGGTAATTCTCAAATCAAGGCAATCGGGCTCATTTACACAGGCTCCGGAAATCCCCAAAAGCAAGAAAACTAATGATATACTAAAAATTCTTTTCATGACGGGCACAAATATACATGTCTTTAGCAGCTAAAATCATGCTGATATATTTTTAGTAGCTTTGCAACCTTTATACAGCAATTGTGAGAACGAAAGGAAAACGTACCGATAAGGTAAACATTGTAACACTGGGTTGCTCTAAAAACCTGGTGGATTCAGAAGTGCTTTTAACGCAACTCAGGGGAAATGGCATTGAAGTAAGTCACGAATCAAAAAAAGATGATGCCAATATTGTGGTGATCAATACTTGCGGATTTATTGATAATGCCAAGCAGGAAAGCGTAGATACCATTCTTCGTTATGTTGATGCCAAAGAAGAAGGCATTGTAGACAAGGTTTATGTAACCGGTTGTCTTTCTCAGCGCTATAAGGATGATCTTGAAAAAGAAATCCCACTGGTTGATGCCTGGTTTGGCACACGTGACCTTTCTTTATTACTAAAAAAATTGAAAGCCGATTATAAGCACGAACTGGTAGGTGAACGCATCATCACCTCACCATCACATTATGCTTATTTAAAAATTTCAGAGGGTTGCGATCGGCCTTGTTCTTTTTGTGCCATCCCTTTAATGCGTGGTAAACATATTTCACGACCAATTGAAGAACTGGTTTTAGAAGCAAAAAATCTGGCCAAAAACGGCACGAAAGAATTACTGCTGATTGCACAGGACTCAACTTATTACGGACTGGATATCTATAAGAAAAGAAATCTGGCTGAATTATTAAATCGTTTGGCCGATGTAGAAGGAATTGATTGGATAAGATTACATTACGCTTTCCCTACTGGTTTTCCTTTGGATGTTTTAGATGTGATGGCAGCAAGACCTAACATTTGTAATTATCTTGATATCCCACTGCAACATGGCTCCAGTAATATGTTGAAAATTATGCGCAGGGGAACAACACGCGAGAAAACAGAAGAACTTTTACAAACCATACGCGAAAAAGTACCGGGCATTGCCATACGCACCACCTTGATCGCAGGACATCCGGGTGAAACAGGACCAGATTTTGAAGACATGCTTGACTTTGTAGAAAAATCACGCTTCGACAGATTGGGTGTATTTACTTATTCTCATGAAGAAAATACACATGCGCACAGTATGGCTGATGATGTGCCGGATGAACTGAAACAAGAACGAGCCGACCAGGTAATGGAATTGCAACAAGGCATTTCTATTGAACTGAATGAAGCAAAAATTGGTAAGACATTCAAAGTATTGGTCGACAGAAAAGAAAGTGGCGATTATATAGGCAGAACTGAAGCAGATTCTCCAGAAGTAGACAATGAAGTAATAATCAAAACAAAGAACTATTTAAGGCTTGGCGATTTTGTGGAGGTGAAAATTGAAGATGCCAGCGAATTCGATTTAATTGGCAGTCCGGTGGGATAAATTTTAATTTCAAGATAAACTACCGCTTAGATGCTTTCTATTTACTCTTATGAAATATTTCGCATTATTTTGTAATATGATTCTAACTAGCTGTTGTTGACATGAAGCTCCACAAAGTTCCCTTTGCGGATACCCATTCCTTTTCTCCCCTCTTTATTGATTATATCAATCAAAAAACACAACTATCCCACTTTTATTCCGGCTTTCCTGCAATACAAAATTTTAAAGCAATAATTGAAGCTAAGTTTAATTCCTTTCAGCATACAAATAGAAATGTTTTAACCAGTGTGCTTGTAAAACAATATGAAACGCTTACCATATCTGATGCGGTAAAACAAAATATTCAACTGCTTAAGTCAGAAAAAACATTCACCATTACTACCGGGCACCAACTCAATATTTTCACCGGACCACTTTATTTCATTTATAAGATTGTTACAGTAATCAATACTTGCAAAGTTTTAAAGCAGCAATATCCCGAATACAATTTTGTGCCGGTGTACTGGGCTGCTACAGAAGACCACGACTTTGAAGAAATTAAATCTTTCAGCTTGTATGGGAAAAAATATACATGGGAAACAAATCAAAAAGGGGCTGTCGGCAGATTTGAAACCAAAGGACTTGATGATTTAATTAAGCAGTTACCCGGAGACACCAGTATTTTCAAAGAAGCTTACCTTAAACACAAAACATTAAGTGAAGCAGTAAGATATTATTTAAATCAACTGTTTGCCGATGAAGGACTGATTGTAGTTGATGCTGATAACAAGGAATTGAAAACACTTTTTAAAGATGTTATCAAAGATGATTTATTTCACCACAGTGCAAAGGCTTTGGTTGAAAAACAAAATGCTGACTTAGAAAAACAAGGTTATAAATCGCAGGTTAA
The DNA here is from genome assembly GCA_964626095.1 of uncultured Roseivirgaceae bacterium. GTDB lineage: Bacteria > Bacteroidota > Bacteroidia > Cytophagales > Cyclobacteriaceae > DAOLDI01. The sequence goes on from CAZVFM010000075.1 coordinate 11,149, forward strand.
TGCGAGAGAAATTAATTTCTTCTACCTGGATGAACAAGTTCGCGAGCGAATAGAAAAAATCGGAGATGTTTATGAAGTGCTGAATACAGACATCAAATTCACGCAAGCACAACTTAAAAAAGAAATTGAAAGTCATCCAGAAAAATTTAGTCCGAATGTAATTCTTCGTCCCCTATACCAGGAAATGATTCTGCCTAACCTGGCTTATATAGGCGGGCCCGCTGAAGTGGCTTACTGGTTGCAGTTCAAATTAATGTTTGAACATTACCAAACTCCTTTCCCTGTGTTGATGCCACGCAACTTTGCTTTGGTAATTGATGCTCCAACACAAAGAAAACTAGAGAAGACAGGACTTAGCTTTGAAGAAATTTTTAAGGACAAGAATTTTCTGTTCAATCTCATCACCAGGAAAATTTCTGGCAACAAAATTTTACTGAACGGAGAGAAAGAATCTATTAGTAAAGAATTTGAAGCATTAAAATCGAAAGCTGCGCAAGTTGATAGCACAC
>CAZVFM010000076.1:0-11423 GCA_964626095.1 uncultured Roseivirgaceae bacterium
AAATATTTCATTTTACAATCAGGCTAAAACACAATTACTTGTCACCTTATTGACAGAAATTGAAGCATCAAAAGTTTATTCTATTCAATTATCTAATGTGTTTGATTGCCCCGGAAACAAAATTCAAGAACAGTATCGTACCGCAGAATTTGTATTAACAGAAGAGGCTTTGCCCGGAGATGTTGTCATCAATGAAATATTATTTAATCCACGTCCGGGTGGGGTGGACTTTGTGGAAATTTATAATAACAGCAACAAGTACTTCAATGTTAAAAATTGGTTTGTAGGAAATTACCAGGACGGAAATGCAACTAACTTAAGAGTAATTAGTAACCAGGATGAGTTGTTTGCGCCTGCTGAATTCATGATACTAACTTCAAGTATTGATATACTAAAAGGTGATTACCCACAAACCAAGGATGCAACAGCACATATTGTTAATCTGCCTTCATATCCCGACAGAGAGGGAACTGTTTCATTGGTTGATGCTTCAAGTGTATTGTTGGATTATTTCATCTATCATGAAAACTTTCATAACCCAATGCTAAGGACTAAAGAGGGTGTATCGTTAGAACGGGTATCAGCCAATACAGAAACTAATTTGGAGGCCAATTGGAAATCGGCAGCTTCAGTAGTCGGCTTTGCTAGCCCTGGCTATATCAATTCATCTGCTCGGGGCATTGTAAACATTGAAACATCGAGTATAAAAATTGAACCTGAGGTTTTTATTCCACAGTATGGTGTGGAGGACTTTACGCGAATTATTTATTCATTTGAGCAAGGGGGCTTATCGGCTAATGTATTCGTTATTGATCAGCAAGGCAGAAAAGTAAAAACTGTTGCCAACAATGAATTGTTGAACAGTGAGGGCTTTCTTACCTGGGATGGTTCAGACGATACGGGCAACAAAGTGCGTATGGGGTCTTATATGATTTATTTCCAGGTCTTTAATGCAGGAGGCGAACTTCAAACAATCAGAAAGCGAGTAGTTATAGCCAGCAGATTTTGATGCCCAAGAAAAATAAAGTGGATTTATAAGGTAGAGGATCCTCGCTTTAAAAAAGGGACAAATCAAAAATGTGTGCTTTTGAGCTGTTTTGATGATATTTTGAACCCAAAGAGGAGCCTTGAAAGTAGATGTTTAATTTATAGTGAATTCTTTTTTGTTTAGGCCATAGGGGCTTAATTTTGGCGCAATTTTAACGGTCACAAACTAAATAAAACAAGGAGGACCCATGGCCAAATCAAAAACAAAAAAAACTGCTCCTAAAAAAGCCGTAAAGAAGACAAGCGCTAAAAAGAAGCCAGCAGCCAAGGCAAAAAAACCCGCCAAGAAAACGGCAAAAAAAGTGGCTACTAAAAAAGTTGCTGTCAAGAAAAAGCCAGCAGCAAAAAAGGCATCACCTAAAACAAAAACAATAATCAAAAAGCCCATACGAAAAGTCGAGAAAAGTAAAGTAATTGTGAAGAAGAAAGTCGAGAAAAAAGCAGTAGCTGTTAAGCAGGTTGAACCCCCAAGAGTACTTAGGGTTCCCATTGCACCTACCGGGAGACCCGTGGTTGCTGTTGCTCCCAAACCATCAACGGATGACCGCTCAAAATATTCTGAAGCTGAGTTAAAAGAATTTGAACAACTGATTTTAGCCAAACTTGAAAAGGCGAAAATGGAGTTCCGCATTCTTAAAGAAACCCTTAACAAGACAAACGATTCGGGAACGGACAGCACATCTGGCGGAAACACTAAAGTATTGGAAGATGGTGCTGATACTGCTGAGAAAGAAAACCTGAGTCAGTTAGCAGCTCGGCAGCAAAAATTTATTGGCAACCTTGAGAATGCACTTATCAGAATAAAGAATGGCACTTATGGTATTTGCTCTGTTACTGGAAGATTAATTTCAAAAGAGAGATTACTTGCAGTACCTCACACAACATTATCTATTGAGGCGAAAATAATGCAAACAGACTAATGGATTTTTTACAGAACCATATTGAAGCGCTTATTTTTTGTTCGCCAAGTCCGATAAAGATTGCTGATCTAAAAGCATGTCTCTCTGAAATGTTTGGAGCAGATGTTCCGGAAGAAGATATTCTTGGTGCAATTAACCGACTGGAGGAGAAATATAGCTCAGATGAATTTGCCTTCCAGATAAACAAGACCGCAGGAGGTTACCAGTTTTTAACCAAACCGGCCTACCAAAGTAGCATTGGTATCATGTTGAAGCAGCAATCAAAACGCAGACTATCGACATCTGCACTTGAAACACTTTCCATTATCGCTTATAAGCAGCCCATCACTAAAACAGAGATAGAACAAATCAGGGGAGTGAATTGCGATTATGCTGTTCAAAAATTACTAGATAAAAGCTTAGTTGAACTTAGGGGCAAAGCAGATTCTGTAGGAAGACCAATGCTGTATGGAACTTCAGAGAAGTTCAAAGAGTACTTTGGCATTAATGATTTAAGCGAGCTCCCCACACCAAAAGATTTCACTACCGAAGAGAATAGCATAGGCGAAAACTCAGAGGCTTAAGGCAAAATAGCATGTCCAAGCAAGACCGCAGCAAGCGGCCATCAAAATCAGATTCTTCATCGAGAAGATCATCAGGCTCCACGAAGTCATTCGGCAGGAAGAGTTCTGATGAAGAGAAACCATTTCGACCACGAAGTTCCGGCAGACGAAAGGATGAAGATTCATACGGAAGATCTTTCGATAAATCAGCGCCCTCATCGGGCAGAAAAAAATCTGATGATGAAAAATCATCTGGACGAGGAAGCTTCGGAAGACGAAAGGAAGGGGACTCCTATGAAAGACCTTCAGGGAGAACGTACAATAAAACGGAGAGACCGGAATCTTCATCTGATAGAACACCAGGCAAGAAAAGATTTGTAAAAAGAGCACCCGGAGAATCAAGACCATCCGGTGGTGCTGAGCGCTCATCATTTAAATCAGACCGGAGGTACAAGGACGAACCCGAGCGTTCTGAAAGCAGAAGGAAATTCGATAAATCAGAGCCGCCAAAATCCGATGAAAAAAGAACGTACGGAAAAACAGAGGGTGATCGCAAGAGAAAGTACCGTAAGGATGATATGGGCTCGGATAAATTCAGGAGGACAAAACCAGCATCTTCCAGAAAATATTATACTGAACCTACAACAAGCAAATCATCTTCTGATCTTATAAGACTAAACAAGTACATTTCAAACGCGGGCATTTGTTCCAGACGTGAAGCAGATGAATTGATTAAGCAAGGGCTAATCCGGGTAAATGGAGAAGTAATCACTGAGATGGGATTCAAAGTAAAGCCAGGCGATGAAGTACGCTACGAAGAAAAAAAACTGAAACCCGAAAAACCCGTTTATCTGTTACTCAATAAACCCAAGGGATTTATCACTACCAGTGATGATGAGAGGGATAGAAAGACAGTAATGGACCTTGTGGCCAATGCCTGCAAGGAAAAAATTTATCCGGTTGGGCGATTAGACAGAAATACTACAGGACTATTATTATTCACCAATGATGGAGAGCTCGCGCAAACACTAACGCACCCATCTTACAAAGTTAAAAAAGTCTATAAGGTTGAATTGGACAAGGCACTAACCAAGGGGGACTTTCAGGAAATCGCTGAAGGGGTAAGGCTGGAAGAAGGCCGCGCAATGGTTGATGAGATAGCCTATGTTGATGACAGTAAAAAAATAATTGGCATTGAGTTGCACGTTGGTTGGAACCGAATTGTAAGAAGGATATTCGAAACCCTTGGCTACGAAGTAGTAAAATTGGACCGCGTAATTTATGCCGGTCTAGACAAAAAAGATTTGCCGCGTGGCAACTGGCGCTTTTTGACTAATGAGGAAGTTGTGAGGCTAAAACACTTCAGTAAAAAATAATTGTAGAGCACAACGCTACTGTGACCGCAACAGTATACAAAATAAAAAAGCTGACCTAATTAGGTCAGCTTTTTTTAGTGGTGACGGAGGGAATTGAACCCCCGACACAAGGATTTTCAGTCCTTTGCTCTACCAACTGAGCTACGTCACCTTTTGTCATTAACTTTCATTTTCTGTGCTTTGCTCTACCTCCCGAAACATCGGGATGAGCTACGTCACCTAAAAAGTGGGGCAAAACTATATAAATTTAGATTGCGTCCCAATATTTTGCTAAAAATAGCTTTAATTGAGTCTCAATGGGAGTTTTACAACAAATAGTATTTTTAATCACACTCCTGCTGGCCATATTCATTATCAGGAAGCGCATACTTCGGATAAAAGGGAATATCCAGTTGGGGAAAGCAGAGGGAACTAAAGGATCATCTGCTGAACGGTGGAAGAATGTTTTACTCATCGCATTCGGACAGAAGAAAATGTTCAAGCGTCCTGTTCCGGCATTATTACATCTCTTCATTTATGTGGGGTTTCTTGTAATTAACCTCGAAGTACTTGAATTTGTACTCGATGGGCTTTTGGGCACACACCGACTTTTTGCTCCATATCTTGGCACATTCTATAATGTGTTGATGAATGTTTTCGAATTTTTAGCAGTAGCAGTTCTGTTTTCTTGCGTAGCATTTCTTATAAGAAGAAATGTGATGAAAGTGCCACGATTTTGGTCAGCCGAAATGAAAGCCTGGCCAAGACTTGATGCCAACCTGATTTTAGTTATTGAAATAATTTTAATGATGGCCATTCTCTCTATGAATGCAGCCGATCAAATTTTACAAACAAGAGATGAGCATTATCTCGCTACGGGCAATTTATTTTTCAGTTCCTTTTTAACCTCAACGCTTCAGCACCTCAACACCTCAACACTTATCTTCATTGAGCGCTTTGCCTGGTGGTTTCATATAGTAGGCATTTTAGCATTTGCCATCTATGTGACCTATTCGAAACACCTGCATATTTTCATGGCTTTTCCGAATACATATTTTGCTGACATAAGTGTTAAAGGAAAAATGCATAACATGGAAGTGGTTACTAACGAGGTTAAATCCATGTTAGGCATTGCAGACGCAAATGCCAATCCACCTGCAGAGACCGGGCGCTTTGGAGCCAAAGATGTGAATGATTTAAGTCGTAAAAACCTGATGGCTGCTTATGCCTGTACCGAATGTGGCAGGTGCACAAGTGAATGCCCGGCAAATATTACAGGCAAAAAATTATCTCCGCGAAAGATTATGATGGATGTCCGCGATCGTATGGAAGAGATTGGAAATAATTTAACAATTGGCAAACCCGGTTTGGATGATGGGAAGTCATTATTAGGAGATTATATTACAAAAGAGGAAATCAATGCTTGTACTTCTTGCAACGCTTGTGTTGAGGCATGTCCTGTAATGATTAATCCATTAGAAATTATCCTTGAGTTGAGAAGGTACATTGCCATGGAAGAATCAGGTTCACCTGCTTCGTGGAACAGTATGTTTCAAAATGTCGAAACCAATTTTGCTCCTTGGAAATTTGCACCAAATGACCGTTTCAATTGGGCGGATGAATTCAAAAATCAAAACAACTGAGTATGGCTGAGCAATCGATCAAAGTACCTACAATGGCAGAGATGGTTCAGGCAGGCCAAAGCCCTGAAATTTTATTTTGGGTGGGTTGTGCCGGTTCTTTTGATGATAGGTACAAAGCCGTTACAAAAGCAATTATTAAAATTTTAAATAAAGTCGGGATAAGTTTTGCTGTACTGGGCACAGAAGAAACCTGTACAGGTGATCCCGCGCGCAGGGCAGGCAATGAATTTCTGTTTCAAATGCAGGCCATCGCCAACATCCAGGTATTAAATGGATATGAAGTAAAAAAAATTGTTACCGCCTGTCCGCATTGTTTCAATACATTGAAAAATGAATATCCTGAACTTGGTGGTAATTATGAAGTAATACACCATTCAACGTATATTCAGCAACTTATTAATGAAGGGAAGATTGTTTTACAAGGTGGAGGGACTTTTAAAGGAAAGAAAATAACCTATCATGACTCCTGTTATTTAGGTAGAGCAAATAATATTTATGAAGCACCTCGTAATGTGCTGGAGGCTTTGGACGGAGAACTTGTTGAGATGAAGCGTTGCCGAACAAAGGGATTGTGCTGTGGTGCAGGGGGTGCACAAATGTTTAAAGATGCAGAAAAGGGAACAAAAGAAATCAATATTGAGCGTACTGAGGAAGCACTGGCAACAGGTGCCAATATCATAGCTTCAGCTTGCCCCTTTTGCATGACCATGATGACCGATGGGGTTAAGAACAAAGAGAAAGAACAGGATATAAAGGTCAAGGATATTGCTGAACTAATAGCAGAAGCACAAGGTTTATAAAATGGCATATGTTAATTCCATTTAACCATATTTCAGGACAAGCCAGGGTTTGGGTTTACCAGGCCTCAAGAGAACTTCGCAAAGAAGAATTGGATATCATAACTGAGCAAACACCTGCATTTATTCAGTCATGGACAGCCCATAACCAACAGCTGGACGCTTCGTTTATTGTAATGGAAAATCTGTTTTTAGTGTTGGCGGTGGATGAATCAAAGACAGAAGCAAGCGGCTGCTCAATTGATAAATCGGTTCATTTTATTAAAGCTTTAGAGTCAAAGTTGGGATTGAGCTTTACAGACAGGAGCAAACTGGTCATTAAAAAGAACGGCAAAATAGAAATGGTGCCATTCACTGAGTTTAAAAAGCACATGAAGAGTGGGACCATTGATGCTGAGATTGAGTTGTTCAACACATTGGCCAAAACAAAGACAGAGCTGATAGAAAAGTGGGTGATGAGTGTAGAGGAAAGTCCTTATGCCCGTTTCCTGCTTAAAGTGAATTAGCAATAGACACCTGGTGTCTGCGTTATTAGGATATAATTTTTTTATAGCTTTGAATAATAACCACAAAATGATGAGGCGGCCTTTAGTAATTGTGTTGGTACTGATTTTACTTTCAGCTTGTTCAATTGAGAAGAAAGCCAAGCGCTCATTTGAATTGGGACAATACGAAAGCACCATTGACTATTATCAAAAGATTCTTCAAAAAGATCCGAACAATGCTGCGGCTAACTATTTTATAGCTGAATCATACCGTCTTTCAAATCGAATAAAATTAGCAGAGCCATACTATAAGATTGCGGTAGAAAAGGGTAGTCGTGAACAGCGCGACACCATGAGATTGATGTATGTTCAGGCATTGAAGAGCAACCAACAGTATGATGTGGCCAAAATTCAACTCGAACAATTATATGCAAGCGCAAATAATGATTTCTTAAAGCAACGCGCAGCACAGGAAATTGAAGGGCTAAATTATATTAGATCGCTAGAAGAAAAGTCAAGCTATTATCGTGTTAGAAATCTGGAAGCATTAAATACACCTGCTGCTGAATATTCTCCGGTTTACCTTGATGGCGAATTATATTTCACAAGCTCAAGAGGCAATACCAGAATTTATGAAGCAACGGGTACGCCTTATACAGATTTGTTTAGTGCAAAAACCAGGGGAGCAATTGTGGATGTGGCAACAATAAACCCATTACCCGAGTGGATCAACACACCAAATGTAAATGAAGGATGTGTAACCTTTTCTCCCGATGGCAAGACAATGATTTTTGCCAAAGGCAATTCTGGCAAACGCAAAGGAGCTGAAGAGGTTGACTTGTATATTTCTAACTACAGAAACAATCAATGGACAGAACCAAGACCGATCAACATTAATGATCCGGGTTCATGGGATAGTACACCAGCATTTAGTCCTGATGGTCGTACGCTTTATTTCTCTTCAAACCGCAGGGGAGGCTATGGGGGCACAGATTTGTACTCTGCACAATATTCGCGAGGGAGGTTCGGGCGCGTGCGTAATCTTGGCCCTGAAATCAATACGCCAGGAAATGAAATGTTTCCATATATGTCAGATGATGGTAAACTTTACTTTTCATCCGATGGGCATCCCGGCTATGGAGGACTTGATATTTTGGTTGTGAAAAGATCTTCTGGAAAAGTGAACGTTGAGAATCTTGGCCAGCCGGTAAACTCATCAAGTGATGATTTTGGAATTTTCTTATTCGGTCCAGATCGCGGGTTCTTCGCTTCTAACAGAGAAGGAGGAAAAGGAGACGATGATATCTATACTTTCGTTAATGAAGACCCGGATCTTAAGATCGTTAACTATTTTCTAGAAGGCATTACCATGACAACCGATGATCAGGACGCGCTTCAGATTTTACCAAACACAAGAGTAGAAATACTTGGAGAAAATGGAGAAGTAATGCAGGATTATGTTACAGGAAATGATGGAAAGTTTTTCTTCCGTGTATATGAAAACGAAAACTATACTTTGGTTGGCGATAGAGAGGGTTATTTTACTACAAGAGAGAGTTTTACTACTCGTGGCAAGTCAGTGCCTGTTGAACAGCTAAAAGAATTGGTTACAAATGTGACGCTTGATACCATACTCGTACTTGAAAAGAAGGTACTCAACAAGATTTTTGTTTTACAAAACATTTATTACGACCTGGATAAATGGGACATCCGACCAGATGCCGCACTTGAACTTGATAAACTGGTGGTCATTTTGCAAGACAATCCTGAAATAAAAATTGAGTTAAGCTCACATACAGACAGCCGGCAAACCGAAGATTACAACCAACGACTTTCTCAACGTAGGGCAGAGTCTGCGGTAAACTACCTGATATCAAGAGGCATATCTGCCGACCGCATGATTGCCAGAGGATATGGCGAGTCAAGATTGCTTAACCATTGTGCTGATGATGTTGATTGCTCAGAGGAAGAGCACCAAAGAAACAGAAGAACAGAATTCAAAATTCTGGAGATTGGTATTTCACCGCAAAGATCAGATGAGGATTTTGACGATGAATTTGATGAGGATAAATATTTTAGAAGAGACGGATAAAATTGTAGCCTCTGTAAGGAGGCTTTTTTTATTTTTGATTCGTATTTAATACCACAATACGTTAAGGTTAAACAATTAGCAATATGAGTTTTAGAATTGAGAAAGATACAATGGGCGAAGTTAAGGTTCCTTCAGAAAGATACTGGGGAGCACAGACGGAGCGATCAAGAAATAATTTTAAGATAGGCGCAGAAAGCAGTATGCCGATAGAAATTATTTATGCCTTTGCTTATTTGAAGAAGGCTGCGGCACATACAAACTTTGAGCTGGGGGTATTGAATGAGGAGAAAAGAGATTTAATATCCGAAGTTTGTGATGAAATTCTGGAAGGTAAGCTTGATGGAGAGTTTCCATTGGTTATCTGGCAAACTGGCTCGGGGACCCAATCCAACATGAATGTGAATGAAGTAATTGCAAACCGTGCGCATGTATTGGCCGGAAATAAATTGGGTGAAGGAAAAACATTGGTGCATCCGAATGACGATGTAAACAAGTCGCAATCTTCAAACGACACATTCCCTACCGCCATGCACATTGCAGCTTATAAAATGGTGGTTGAGACTACTATTGTAGGAATGCAAAACCTTAGAAACACACTTCAGGCAAAAGCAATTGAATTTAATAGTTTAGTTAAGACGGGTCGCACGCATTTTATGGATGCAACACCACTTACACTTGGTCAGGAATTTTCCGGTTATGTTCAGCAAATAGACAATAGCATCAGGGCAATAAAAAATGCACTTAGCATGGTTGCAGAAATTGCTTTGGGAGGTACAGCTGTAGGTACAGGCTTAAATACCCCAGAAGGCTATACCGACTTGGTCGCTAAAAAAATCGCCAAATTTACCGGCTACCCATTCGTAACCGCACCAAATAAGTTTGAGGCATTGGCTGCACATGATGCCATGGTTGAGTTGAGTGGAGCCCTTAAACGTTCGGCTATTGCATTGAATAAAATTGCAAACGATATCCGCATGTTAAGTTCAGGCCCTCGTTGCGGCATAGGAGAAATTATCATTCCTGACAATGAACCGGGCTCATCGATTATGCCCGGCAAGGTAAATCCTACACAACCAGAAGCGCTTACAATGGTTTGTGCACAAGTGATTGGTAATGATGTGGCGGTATCATTTGGTGGTGCCAACGGACATTTTGAACTGAACGTTTTTAAGCCTCTTATAGCAGCAAATGTGTTGCAATCGGCAAGGTTAATTGGCGATGCCTGCAACTCTTTTAATGATAAATGCGCCATAGGTATAATGCCCAATAGTGGTATGATACAGCAGCACCTGGAAAACTCATTAATGCTTGTAACGGCCCTAAATACCCATATTGGATACGAAAATGCAGCAAAGATTGCCAAGAAGGCACATAAAGAAAATAAGACCTTACGGGAAGCGGCAGTAGAGCTCGGTTTGCTTACTTCAGAACAATTTGATGAGTGGGTTAAACCGGATCAAATGGTAGGCAGTATTGCCAGAAAATAAGCTAATTAAATTTTTTTTGTACTTTTATTCAATAAACCAAACCCGTTCATGAATTTACCTTATCCAATGAAAGGCAAATAACATTGGGTAACATTAAAATGTGATCAACAAAACAACATCCACACACATGAAAAAGAATTTAATTTTTGTCTTAAGTCTGTTTTTGGCATTTGCTTTTACCACCGCTACAGCCCAATTATCAAAGCAAGAAAAGAAAGAGTGGAAGAAGAAAGCAAAAGAATATGCTAAAGCGCCAGAGAATCTTAAAGATCTTACGGAGACCAATCAAAGTCTAACTAGTCAGATAAGCTCTTTACGAAACGAATTGAACAGCGTACAAAGTCGAATGAGCGATAAAGACGCTAAGATTGCAGAACTTCAGGAAGAGCTTGCAAAAACAAGAAGCAGTCTTTCAGCCGCACAAACAGAATTGAGAGACTTGCGCAACAAGCCGGTAGAAGGACCTTCATTTGATTACTCTCAAGGAGTTTGGTTCAAAGTGCAGATAGGTGCCTTTAAAGGAAAAGATATGAGTGATTATTTTGGAGCCAACCCTGTATTTGGTGGGGAGGTAGGTGAAGATGGAAAACAGCGCATAACCCTGATGGGTTTTCGTGATTATTGGGAAGCCGATAAATTTAAAAAATACATGCGCGATATGGGCGTTAAAGATGCTTGGATAGTCCCCTATCAGGATGGTCAACGTGTAGATATCAAGGATGTATTGGAGGGAGTAATTGGAGAAGCGAAGAAAGAGTAAAGATTCGTTTTTCACATCTATAGAATAGCAGTACTTTTACAGGTACTGCTTTTTTATTTTATGCCAATACCTAAACGATGGATTTATAAAGCGATTCCTCCTTCTGAAGAGATTGCCAGACTATCGGAGGAGATTAACATCAACACCTACCTTGCTACGGTACTTTTACAAAGGGGTATCAGCACATTTGATGAAGCAAAAAAATTTTTTAGACCATCATTGGATGATCTGCACGATCCTTTTTTAATGAAGGGCATGGATCGTGCGGTGGAGAGAATAGTAAGCGCAATTGAAA
>CAZVFM010000077.1:0-11346 GCA_964626095.1 uncultured Roseivirgaceae bacterium
TCTGATGCCAACTCAGGCAAAACAAAGGCAGTGCTTAGTAAAGATGGTAAGCACTATATCATCAACGGACAAAAAATGTGGATCACCAATGGTGGCTTTGCGGATGTGTTTGTGGTATTCGCAAAAATTGATGATGATAAAAACCTGAGTGCATTTATTGTTGAGAAAACATTTGGTGGAGTAACCATGAATGAAGAAGAGAAGAAGATGGGAATCAAAGGCTCTTCTACACGTCAGATATTTTTCAACGATTGCAAAGTACCGGTAGAAAATTTACTATCCGAAAGAGAAAATGGTTTTAAGATAGCGGTGAACATTCTGAACATCGGAAGAATTAAATTGGGCGTTGCAGCAGTGGGTGGATCTAAAGCCACAATAAGTAAGGCAACACAATACGCCAAAGAACGCAAGCAGTTCGGAACAGCCATTGCCAACTTCGGAGCCATCAAACATAAGATAGCTGAAGTTACTACAAGAATTTTTGCATCTGAGTCTGCGCACTACCGCGCTAGTCAGAATATAGAAGATGCTTACCATGCATTGATGGAAGGTGGCATGGATCCCGCACAAGCAAGATTAAAGTCTTTGGAAGAATTTGCCATTGAGTGCGCCATCATGAAAGTAAATGGTTCAGAAGTTTTGGATTTTGCGGTAGATGAAGGTGTGCAGATTTACGGAGGCATGGGATTCTCTGCGGAAGGTCCGATGGATCGTGCGTATCGCGATGCACGCATCAACAGAATTTTTGAGGGGACGAATGAAATCAACCGCATGCTTACTATTGATATGTTGTTGAAGCGCGCAATGAAAGGTCATTTAGATTTGATGACGCCTGCCATGGCAGTTCAGAAAGAATTGATGAGCATACCTGATTTTGGCGCAAGTGATGAAGAAGGCGTTTTCGTGAAAGAGAAAAAAGTATTGAGCAATTTGAAGAAAGCCGGGCTTATGGTGGCGGGTGCTGCCGTGCAGAAACTCATGCAAAACTTAAGTAATGAGCAGGAGATATTGATGAACCTGGCAGATATGTTGATTGAAGGTTATGTAGCAGAATCAACATTGTTGCGTGTGGAGAAATTGATTGACCAAAAAGGAGAAGAAGCTTGCGCCATACAAAAAGAAATGGCGATCATTACTTTGCATAAATCAATGGAGAAAGCAGCATCAGCCGGAAGAGAAGCCATCATGGCATTTGCAGATGGAGATGAATTAAGATTGATGTTGATGGGACTGAAGCGCTTCACCAAACTTGATCCATATAATTTAAAAGCAGCCAGAAGAAAAGTGGCCGATTATGTGATTGAAAGCGGAAAGTATCCATTCTAAAACCGAACACAGCACTTGTTCATATTCGTACAAAAGGCCGGAGTTATTCGGCCTTTATTTTTTTAAATCTTTCTAAATGGGCTAAAATCTAAGATGTACTAAAGTGGAATTGAATTTGTGTTGAAATCAGGAGTTAACACAAACATAGTTATGAAGTCGCTTTCTATTTTTCTGATCGTATTCTTTTGTATTCTTTTCTTTTGGATACCCATTGCATTAGGCGCAACAATTCTTGGAGTCCTTGCCGGGATTTTCGGAGCACTAGTGGGATTAATCGGAGGCATCTTTGGCTTGATAGCCGGCTTGATTGGAGGATTTATTAAGCTGCTGGTTCACATCATCACATTTCCATTTCATTGGGATTTAAGCTCAGGGAAAATCTACGTGATCTTAGCCATGATTTTAGTCATTGTAATTGCTTTGCAATCAAGACAGAACAATTCAGCTAAGCAATAATGGTGTTGCGTGTGTACAGCGCAGGGTTATAAAAGAAGTTGCTGTACAAAGGATAGAGGGGCATCTTCTTCAATGACTTTTTATTGTTAGTCAATTGGATGTGGTAATTATTTTCAAATCCGCCTTTAATGTAGATACGTTGGTTGACCACACTTAGAAATTTCCCCTTGTTGTCGTATATCTTCACTTTAACTACATGAAAACCGGGCGTGCTTTTGTGACGCACATATTTTTTGAGGCTACTGTTAACAAGCTTTCCATTCACATAAACAAGTATGGTGTGTTCTTTCTGATCGGCACTTACTGAAATAGCCGAAGTGCTGCCAAATGCAGGCAGACCCATTAAGCTGACTAGTAGTATAAAGAGGACCTTTTTCATAATCACCAAATCTATTAAATGCACAACAAGCTTTATGCCAGTAATACTTACCTTATTTGTAATTCAGCTTTAAAGGCCCTGATGTGGTTTTCAAGGGCTTTTTGCCAATCTGGGTCTGCATCCCAATTGGTGCCCAGGAACACATTTCCATTAACAACCTGTTTAACGTAGAACTTATACACGGGGATTTCGGCTGCATACGTTTTGAGCTGACTCTTTCCATCGCTAAAGTTAATGGATACAAATCCTGACTCACCTTCTTTAACTTCATAGCCAAGCAAGCTCCTGGCTGTCCTACCCTTTGCATAGATATAACTTAGTTCATAGAGATATCCTTCCTGCCGTAGTTTCTGCGTATTCCATGTTTTGTCAACAATACCAAACTTAAAGGGATATTCCTTTAAAATTGAAGCCAGCAAAACAGAATCAGCAAATAAGGGCACAGCCAGTTGATCTACCTTGAGATCAAGCGCAAAAAATTCCGATCTCCTCCCGCTAAAAACAGTAAAGGGTAAGTTGCGCTCAGCAAAGTCATTTATAAGATAGTTCTGCTTTTTTTGTTGTGCCCACGACTGTCGGTACAAATTTCTGAGCACCTCGATAAGATTTGCAGACTCATCATACCAGGCAGCTTGATTTTGACTGATCCATTGTTCATTTTTATCGAATGCGCATAGGGCAAGCTGAAACAGTATATCTTTTTTTCTTATAAATAAAATATTCGCAACATCTCTTTGCACGATGTAGGTATATAAACCTTTTTCAACATCTTTCCCGGCAAAGAAAAGCTCTGCGTCATAATAGGCCACAGCATCTACACCTATGCGTTGAAATTCTGATTGCATGGTGCCGAATTCTTTCTCAGTAAATCCATCATTATAAACTACAATGCTCCGGCTCGATAAAAGTTTTTCAGGAATAATGTTCTGACTAAAATCCATTTTACTGAACAATGCAGACATAGCATCGGTAGGTGCCTGGCACAATCCAACAAAGGGGAGAAGCAGAAGTAAGGCGAGAAATTTTTTCACTTGTCGACTTTGGATATGGTACAGTAATAACCGGTTATATAGTAACATTAATTATTCGATCCTGAAATATACACCCGTTTGGTCTTGCTTACAGGCATAAACGCGCAAGGCCCTGCAATTATTATTGCATTCGCCACCTGCTTCAAGATTAAAACGGTATTCGTGTAGCGGACAAATCAGTTCTGAGAAATCGTTCATTCTTCCTTCGCTAAGATTGGCCCCCATGTGCGGACAGACCGAATCGCTAACATAGAATTTATCTTTACTCCGGATGATGCATAATCGTCTATCCTTGTATTTCAATGCGACAATTTGCTTTTGAGCAACCCGTTGAAATCCCTCCTCTTCCGAATTAAAGATCCTTATCCAGTCCATATACTTGCCGACTTGCCGATACTTCTATAAATTGAAACGAAACATAACAAGTTAAAATGAAAAATCTAATCCTCAGCACATTAATGCTATTGACTGCGAATGTACTATTCTCACAAGTAAATACTAAGATCAGCGCTACTGCCATGCTGAAGGCCGAACAAATAGAACAGAAAGTAATTCAATGGCGTAGGCATTTCCATCAATACCCGGAATTATCAAATAGGGAATTCAAGACTGCCGAGAAAATAACCGAGCATTTAAAAGCATTGGGACTGGAAGTACAAACCGGTGTAGCGCATACCGGAGTGGTGGCTATTTTAAAAGGAGCTAAGCCGGGACCGGTCATTGCTTTGCGTGCCGATATTGATGCTTTGCCTGTAACCGAAAGAAACAGCTTGCCCTTTGCGTCAAAAGAAAAAACCATATTCAACGGACAAGAAACGGGAGTAATGCATGCCTGTGGGCACGATACGCACATTGCCATACTTATGGGGGCGGCCGAAATTCTTTCTCAAATGAAGAATGATTTGCGCGGCACAATTAAATTTATTTTTCAACCCGCAGAAGAAGGCTCGCCAGCAGGTGAAGATGGTGGTGCAGACATGATGATTAGAGAAGGGGTGTTGGACAATCCGAAAGCTGAGGTAATTTTCGGATTGCATATTTCTTCCATCACTCCGCTTGGATTAATCACTTACCGACCCGCTGGCATTATGGCCGCCTCGGATTGGTTTTCAATTACTGTGAAAGGCAGACAAGCCCACGGCTCCACACCATGGATGAGTGTTGACCCAATTGTGGTAAGTGCGCAAATCATTTTGGGCTTGCAAACCATAGTGAGCAGGCAAACAGAATTAACAAAAGAGGCTGCAGTAATTACGGTGGGAAGAATTAATTCAGGCATAAGAGAAAACATTATTCCTGAGGAGGCACACATGGCAGGTACCATAAGAACACTGGATGATGAGATGCAAGATAAAATACATGAAAAGATCAGACTTACTGCAGAAAAAATTGCAGAAAGTGCGGGCGCAGAAGCTGTAGTTACGATTGACAAAAAAACTCCGGTTACTTATAATGATCCGGAGCTAACAGAGAAAGTAGTAAGCAGCTTAAGAAAAGCGGCTGGAAATGATAAGGTGGTACGCATCAATGCCATCACGGGGGCAGAAGACTTTGCGTTTTATCAAAAGAAAATACCCGGCTTCTTTTTCTTTGTGGGCGCTATGCCCTCAGACCAGGATCCGAATACAGTGCCTTCGCACCACACACCAGATTTTATGATTGATGAAAGCGCTATGCTAACCGGTTTAAAAGCCATGCTGCATCTTACCTTAGATTATATGTATCAGAAGTAAATATTGTTTTTAAATAATTCAGAGAAAACTCAACTTACCTGGAGCACAAGTCCTTTCAGGTACTCGCCTTCCGGATGAAAAATGGATATGGGATGATCGGCTCCTTGCGTGAGCTGGTGTAACACCCGAACTTCTCTTCCGGCCTGTATGGCTGATGAAACAATGGTATTGTAAAACAACTGTCGGTCGACTACCTGAGAGCATGAAAAAGTAAAAATGATGCCGCCTTTTTTTATGGCTCTCATCGCTTCAGTGTTTATGCGCTGATATCCTTTTACTGCCTGATGTCTTGCCTCTCGGTGCTTTGCAAATGCCGGAGGATCAAGGATGATAACATCATAGGTGTTGTTATTTTTTTCAATGTGATCAATACTTTCACCAATGAAGCAAGCATGTAAGTCAGAATCAAATCCGTTAAGCGCAATATTGCTTTTTGCTTGTTCAATGGCTTTTGCTGAAATATCTATAGAATGCACGAGAGTAGCCCCGGCCTTCAATGCATACAAAGAAAACCCTCCGGTATAAGAGTAGGTGTTCAGCACTTTTTTTCCCGCTGAGTAAGTGCCGAGCAGTTGTCTATTGTCTCGCTGATCTAAGAAGAAACCGGTTTTCTGTCCTTCCTCCCAATTCACATAAAATGCAATTCCATTTTCTAAAACTTCTGCAGGTGCTTCTCGCTTGCCAATCAGGTATTCGTCATTTATTTCTTCTGCACTTGCGTGCAATGTGTTTTTACTTTTGTAATACACACAAGCAAGGTCTTTCGCCAACACCTCTACAAGTGCATTTGCAATAGGCTGCCGGTCTTTGTGCATACCATTACTGTGTGCCTGGACTACAGCTACATTATCATAAATATCTACAATTAAACCAGGCAGCCCATCCCCTTCGGCATGTATTAGTCTATAGGCGGTGGTATATGAAGCTTGAGGAAGATGGATATCGTTACGCAGCTGTTTTGCATCACGGATTTTGTGTTGCCAGAAAGATTCATCTGGTGGTTGAGCACTAAAATGAAGTATGCGAATGCTGATTGATCCTTTTTGATAATGCCCATAAGCAATCACTTCCTGCTTTGCTGTACGCAATTCCACCCAATCACCATTATCCGGATTGCCTTCAATGTTTGCTATGGCACCGGAAAAAACCCAGGGGTGTTTGCGGAGCGGAGAAAGCTCTTTGCCTCTTTTTAATATTATATGGCCTTTAATTTCCATGCGAGCTATTCAATTTTTATAAAGGTGTAATTTCCTGGTCGTGCACCTACAGCACTTTGTGATTTTTGCATGGTATTTTTAATCAATTCATAAGATACTTTTCTTGTAATGTTGCTTTCATCATTATGTGCGAAGAAGGCACCCATATTAAATCGCCTGATAAGTAAAGGGGGAATCTCTTTTTGCCCGTTAGCCCCAGGAACATAATAGTACAAATTGTTGGCCCTAATTATTTTCATTTCTTCAACAACAAGCGTGTCTCCTTCTGTTATTGTAAAGCTTTGGCCGATGAAACTGCTGCTTGGCCCCGGCTTCCATGTTTCGTAAATATCTTTTTTTTCACTCTTCCAGGTGCCAATCATCCAGATAAAGGCTTCAGTTTGGGCAAATGCTGAAGAACACCTTAGCAAACAGAGCAAAAAAAATATACAGGGAGCAATTCTCATCTTTACAGTCGGAGTAAACATACAAGAAAACTTAAACAAGCGTTTATATAACGCATTTATGGCTTGATAGATTTTTTGGAACCAATTAACCATTAAAACGTATGTAAAGTACTCTATGGTTTTATGTGGGCGTTGAAAGGAAGAAAGAACAGACCAAAAATGACATTTTTTCAGATTTTACCAATTGGCATATTTTTTATTGCCTAAATGATTGATTAACTAAAATTCATAGCTATGAAGAAACTTGTGCCATTGATTGTTGCGGCCGTTTTAGGAAGTGTAATTTCTCTCACGGCTTTCGTGTTAATTTTTCAGGGAAAAGGCGCCCCGGTAGTGCTTGAAAGGCAAATCCCCGCAGCTCAGGTTGCATTTATGCGTGATACTGAAAGTGGAGAAATAGTGCCACTTGATTTTACCAATACCGCAGAAAAAGTAATGTCTGCCGTAGTGCATATTCGATCAACATCAGTACGACAAAGCCAGGCACAACAGGACCCAAGAATACCCGATGCTTTTAGGGATTTTTTCTTTTTTGAACAACCGCGTCAATCGCGACCAAGCCAAAGCAGTGGATCTGGCGTGATCATCAATGCTGATGGATACATTGTTACAAACTATCACGTAATTCAAAAGGCAGAAAAGGTTGAAGTTACCTTATTTGATAACCGCACACTTATTGCTGAGGTGGTGGGCACTGATCCTTCAAGTGATTTAGCGGTGTTGAAAGTTAGTGCAAAGTCACTGCCGTACTTATCATTTGTAAATTCAGATGTAGTAAAGGTGGGCGAGTGGGTGCTTGCTGTCGGCAATCCATTTAACCTTAACTCCACGGTTACGGCCGGTATTATCAGTGCAAAAGCAAGAACTTTAAACCTCTTACAAGACAGTGCGGCCATTGAATCGTTTATTCAAACTGATGCCGCAGTGAACCCCGGCAACAGCGGGGGTGCCTTGGTAAATCTTCAGGGAGGATTGATAGGAATTAATACAGCCATTGCCAGCCCTACCGGTGCGTATTCTGGATATTCTTTTGCCATACCTTCAAATATTGTGAGTAAAGTAGTTGAAGATATTTTGAAGTATGGATCGGTACAACGAGGCTGGCTGGGTGTTAAAATTCAAACGATAAACAGCGACCTGGCAAGGGAGTTAGATCTGTTTGTGAGTGAAGGGGTTTACATTGGGGGCTTTGCAGATAAGAGTTCTGCAAAAGAAGCGGGGTTAAAAGAAGGTGATGTTATAGTGAAAATTGATGGCGTTCCAGTTAAAACCAACTCTAATGTAATTGGCTATGTGGCTACACGCAGACCGGGAGATAAGGTGGAGATTACAGTAAACAGAAAAGGAAAAGAACAAACATTTAGTGTATTACTCAAAACAAGAGAGGGTACGATCGAAGTAGTTAAGCCCGAAGAAAAACCCCTACTTGCTGCACTAGGCATCGAATTAGAAGAAGTAGATGAGCGCATACTTAAAAGAAACGAATTGAAGAACGGTGTGCGTGTAAAGCGCATCGGAACAGGAAAACTAAGCCGAACAGATTTGCGTGAAGGCTTTATCATTACTAAAATTGATGATGAGCCGGTAAAGTCTGTAAAAGATGTACAGCAAAGACTGGAGAAGAAAAATGCAGGAGAATTAGTAACCCTATCGGGGGTTTACGAAAGTTACCCCGGTGAGTATATATATGCCGTTAGAATGTAAAGTTCACATAAACAATAATGTATATGAGAAGATTGTTTAGAAAAGGCGAACGGGTAAAGAGCAAAGGTGATGGTAAAGTCATGGAAGTGCTCAAGTACCTCAAAGCCAATCTCGTGGAGGTCAGGTGGTTTGACCTTGAGAAGAAAGAAGTAAGGGTAAGACAAATTAAAGAAGATAGATTGCTTAAAGCATCTTAGAAAATCCCCGGTTAAAGCCGGGGATTTTTGTTGATTTTATTTCATAAAGTAAAGCCAGCACAATTCTATCCAAACAAAGTCTTAATTTTAAGTGTTTTTAAAAAAATACAACTATAAAGAAATTCAATATACCTGCTTATTACCGCTCCTCTATTACGGGCAAGGTGAAAGAAATGCGAAGGTCGAACGATCCCCGAAAGCAAGATTTTTCTCCAGCCATGCTAGATTTTGGTCCTGTAAGATTTTACCTCGCACGTCATTTCGGTTTTTGTTATGGTGTTGAAAATGCAATTGAAATCAGCTATAAGGCCTTAGAAGAAAATACAGATAAGCGCGTTTTCCTTTTAAGTCAGATGATACACAACCAGGAAGTGAATAGCGATTTGCAAGATCGCGGCATTCAGTTCATTATGGATACGGATGGAACACAGTTTGTTCCCTGGGAAGAAATCAAAGCGGACGATGTGGTAATTATCCCGGCATTTGGTACAACAAGAGAGATAGAATCCTTGCTGCTTGATAAGGGAGTAGAAGTACAGCAATACAATACCACTTGTCCTTTTGTAGAAAAAGTTTGGAACCGGGCAGACAAACTAGGCCAGGAAGATTACACAGTAATTATTCACGGAAAACCCAAACACGAAGAAACCAGGGCAACTTTTTCGCACAGCGCAAGCAACGCAGCCGCAGTTATTGTGCGTGACATGGAAGAGGCACAACAGTTGGGAAAGTACATTTTGGGAGAGAAAAGCGCCAATGAATTTTTAAAAGCATTTGAAGGAAAGTACACTGAGGGGTTTGACCCTGAAATACATCTTCAACATGTAGGTGTTGTGAATCAAACCACTATGCTTGCTTCAGAAACACAAGCCATTGCCGATTATTTCAAGCAATTGATGATAGAAAAATTTGGTAATGAAAATATCAAAAAGCATTTTGCTGATACCCGCGACACCTTATGCTATGCAACCAACGATAACCAGAACGCAACGTATGAGCTACTAAAAGCTGAAGCAGATCTTGCCATTGTGGTTGGCGGATACAACAGTTCTAACACTTCGCATATTGTTGAATTGTGTGAACGAAAATTTCCAACATATTTTATCAACTCTGAGCGTGAAATAAAATCAAAAGAGGAAATACAACATTTCAATTATCACAAAAAGAAAATGGAAATCAGCTCAGGATTTCTAAAAGAAAAGTCACCCGTAAATATTGTGCTTACGAGTGGTGCTTCCTGCCCCGATACCCTGGTGGACCGTGTGATGTTAAAATTGATCAGCTTTTTTAAAGATGCACGACCATTGGAGGAAGTGCTTGCTGCATTCAAATAACTACTGGGATTATCGTACCATTATCGCAGAGCTATCACTTAACAAATGTGTATTTTGCAGCCATATGCAAAAAATTGTTTTTGTAGTTTTACTTCTACCTTGGGGTCTGTTCGCACAAACGGATGATGTAGCAGATACTGTTCGCAGGTTGGATGAAGTTCGGATTGAAGCCTATGCATATGACCGAAATATAAGAGAGGTACCTGCTGCAGTTGGTTATCTTAGAACTTTAGACATTCAGCGTTTCAATAATGCTTCATTAGTCCCCGCTTTAAACACCTTAGCTGGTGTACGGATGGAACAACGCTCTCCAGGTAGTTATAGAATTTCTGTACGTGGCAGCTCATTACGAGCTCCCTTTGGTGTGCGCAACGTTAAAACGTATTGGAATGGCTTACCTTTTACTGATGCCGGAGGGAATACTTATATCAATCTGATAGATGCAGAATCCATTCAAAGTATTGAACTGATTAAAGGCCCGGGTTCCAGTTTGTATGGAGCAGGCACAGGAGGAGTATTGTTGTTCAATCCGCAAAGGGCATATGAGCGTACATTTAATGCAAGCCTATTGAGAGGAAGTTATGGATTGTTTCGGGCACAGGCTGGAATTAATTATTCTTTGGGTGCTACACAACTTTCTTTACAAGGAGCGTACCAATCAGCCGATGGATACCGTGAACAAACCGAAATGCAACGCGCCAATTTTAGCTTGTTCGGCAAGTCAACGCTTAGCGACAAAAGTGAAATAGATTATGTGTTATTCTATTCTGATTTGGCTTACCAAATCCCAGGTGGACTTACCTTAATCGAAGCAGAAGCCAATCCGCGACAAGCAAGACCTGCTGCAGGCCCTAGCCCGGGGGCAATAGAACAGCAATCGGCACTTTACAATAAAACCATTTACAGCGGACTTACACATCGCTATCGAATAAATGAAAGCGTAATTAATCGCACCGGATTTTATGGGAGTTTTACAGATTTCGAAAATCCGGTAATTAGAAATTATGAAATCAAAACTGAGCAAAATTTTGGCGGCCGAACCGACACAGGTATTTTGTTGGGCTCAAATCAGCAAAGCACTTTACATATAGGCGCTGAGTTTCAATATGGACATACCCCCACTACTACTTATCAAAACAATCAGGGCGAGATTGGTGATGTACTTGAAGATGATGAGATCAGTCAATTGCAGTATTTTTTCTTTACGCAGTTTGAGCACGCCTTTCAAAATAATTGGTTGCTCACCTTAGGAGCAAGTCTTAATTTTTTGCAGACCTCTTTCATCAGACTTAATGATACAAATCCGCAAACGGAGAAAGTCAACTTTGAACCTATAGTATCTCCGCGTTTGGCCTTGCTAAAGAAAATAAATCCTCAGCATAATGTGTATGCACAAGTCAGCCGTGGCTTTTCTCCGCCAAGCATAGGAGAACTGCGTCCTTCAGAAGGAACGTTTAATCAATCGCTTCAGCCAGAGCAGGGATGGAATTATGAAACAGGGTTCAAGGGATTGATAATGGGAA
>CAZVFM010000078.1:0-11336 GCA_964626095.1 uncultured Roseivirgaceae bacterium
TCTACATGCAGTCTGCCGCTTGGGTTACCCGAACGCCAGGCCAGTTGCATAGATTTCCCTCTCTTATAACTTTTCTTCGCATCAAAATTCAGCTTGGCAAATGGCACGAATACTCTTCCGCGAATTTCTAATGAAAGACGGCCTTTATAGCCTCCCAATTCTTCCCGCACATTCCAAATGATTTTCTTACCAAAACCGGGTTTTACTTCAGTGCCTACATCGCCACTTACTTTTTGTAAAGGCGCGTTATAGTTGTCGTGCGAAGAATGAAGGTTGATGAGGTACTCTACATTGGGGTTGGAGTCGTCCAGATCGTAATGGACTATGATATTCTCTCCGGCAAGTTCTACTTTTTTAATGTGCACTTTTTGTGCATACATACTAAAGCAGGCCAAAAAAATGGTAAGCAAACTAAGCGCAATTCTCATAGGTCAGAAATTAACACACTAAGTTACTTGAATACTTTGAAAGTATCTATTGTAAGCACTTACATCTGTCTTATTTTCAACTGATCCTGGCCCAATTGACAACAGAAGATTTCAAAGAGGCCAAATGCAGCCTAATGGGGCTGTTTTGGGGCAATTCCAGCTCCGGGTCTTTGTCAAGTACCTGAACAGCCAATTCTCTGGCTTTTTGTAAAATCTGGCCATCCTTACCCAAATCAGCTATTAAGAGGTCTAGAAGACCACTTTGCTGTGTACCCATCAAATCGCCTGGTCCACGCAATTTGAGGTCTTGCTCAGCTATTTCGAAGCCATTATTGGTTTTTACCATGGTTTGAAGCCTTACCTTGGCCTCGGTACTGAGTTTGTGTGACGACATAAGTATGCAATAAGATTGTTCGGCCCCTCTGCCCACCCTGCCCCTTAGCTGATGTAATTGGGAGAGCCCGAAACGTTCGGCATTTTCAATAACCATTACGCTTGCATTGGGTACATTCACCCCTACTTCTATCACCGTAGTAGCCACCATGATTTTTGTTTCCCCGTTAACAAAGCGTTGCATTTCAAATTGCTTAGCATCAGGTTTCATCTTTCCATGCAAAATGCTTACCGGCACTTCGGGGAAGGCCCGACATACACTTTCATAGCCGTCCATTAAATCTTTGAGGTCCAGCTTTTCTGATTCTTCTATAAGTGGATATACAATATACACCTGCCTTCCTCTATTAATTTGATCTGTTATAAAGCCATTCACCTTTAGCCTGTTCGCATCAAACTGATGAACGGTTGTAACTGGTTTTCTTCCGGCAGGTAGTTCATCAATGACCGATAGGTCAAGGTCTCCGTAAAGTGTCATGGCTAAAGTGCGGGGAATGGGGGTGGCTGTCATCACCAATACGTGTGGATAAATATCTTCGTTTTTTTTCCAAAGTTTTGAACGTTGTGCCACCCCAAATCGGTGCTGCTCATCAATAACCGCAAGACCCAGTTTGCTGAACTGTACTTCATCTTCAATGAGTGCATGGGTGCCTACTAAAATTTTTAGTTCCGCGCTCTTTAATTTTTCATGTATTTTTTTTCGATCCGATTTTTTTATTGAGCCGGTGAGCAATGCAATGGATAAGTTCATGGCTTCAGCAAAAATTTTTAGACCTTGGTAATGTTGTTGTGCAAGTATTTCGGTCGGGGCCATTAAGGTTACTTGCGTGCCTGAGCCTATGGCGTGCAGCATACAAATGAACGCAACAATGGTTTTACCGCTACCTACATCTCCTTGCAATAACCTGTTCATTTGTTTGCCGGATTTCATGTCGGCATAGATTTCTTTAATTACCTTCTTCTGTGCGCGGGTTAGTTCAAATGGCAGATGCTCGTTGTAAAATTTTGTGATGAGGCTGGCATCAGCAAATACTTGCCCTTTATATTTTTTATGTCTTACCAACTTAAGCTTTAACAAACGCAACTGCACATAAAACAATTCTTCAAATTTTAATCTATAGCTAGCCTTGGTAAGTAAATCATGGTTTTCAGGAAAATGAATATTAACAATGGCTTCAGTTTTAGATATAAGGTTAAGCTTTGCTAACAAGTCTGCAGGAAGTGTTTCTGAAATTTTGTCTTTCACCAATTGCAACAAGGCCTTCTGTAGTTTTATTAAAGCCTTGTTGTCAAGATAACGTCCCCTTAATTTTTCTGTTAGTGGATACACAGGTTGAAGATAGCCCCCTTGTTCATTTTCAATACTAAGTGGTTCAATTTCAGGATGCGCAATATTCATTTTTTTTCCGAAGCGCTGGGGCTTTCCAAATACGATATAGTCGGCACCGGGCTTTAGTTTTGGTGCTATCCACTTTATTCCCTGAAACCAAACCAGTTCCAGTTCGCCTGTTTCGTCTTTAAATCTGGCAACCAATCTTTTCTTAAAGCCTTGTCCTGCATAATCGGTGCGCAACAATGTTCCCTTTACCTGAACAAAAGGCATGTGCTCATTCAATTCACTGATTGAATAAAATTTAGTTCTGTCGTCATACCTGAACGGGAAATGCTGAATGAGGTCAGCAAAAGTAAAAATGCGAAGTTCTTTCTGAAGCAAAGCTGCGCGCTGGGGGCCAACGCCTTTGAGATATTCTATTGGTGTTTCAAAAAATGTCATGCACTGATTTGCCGATGTGCTAATCTGCAAATTTCTTGTTAAACAATTGAAGGCTGATCAAAATAATCCGAGCTACTCCTTCCAATCCAAAGTGTTGATCAGATGTAAGAGGTCTTTCTTTACATAATCAATGGCCGGGGCGAGAGAGTCGTTTTGCACTTTTATGTTAAAGTAAAGTGCCCCGCGTAAAAAATTTTTTGTTGAGTCGGTCATGGTGAATTGAAACTGACTTGGCACTTCTCCTTCGAGTTCGTTAATGATGGCGGTTTTTCCTCCAGGGGTGATGGTGATGATTTCATCAATAGCATAAGCCTTTACCTGGTGTTTAGTTACCAAAGTGTAGGCATCATCCATAAATTCGCGCAACAGTTGTTCATTGCTGTTGATGGCTTTGTAAGTAATGTGTATGGTTGCTTTCCATTCAGGGTAATACAACTCTAACCAATAAGGTTCACTAATCCATGTTGTATCAGGAAGAAGTTTTGCATGCACTGAGTACTCGAAAGTATATGGAAATGTATCGGGCAAAGTTTGATAGGAGGGTTCAGGTAAAACAAAACGATTGTACCCTTTCGGTTTGGGTAAATAGTTTGTCTCGCAAGAACTAAAAAGGAGCAAAGCAATAACCAGGTAAATTAATTTCTTCGCCACAAAAAATGCAATGAGTGTTGGCAAAGACAATTTTGATTGCCAGGATTTTAAATTAGAAATTAAATCAAGTTTTACTCGCCTCATTGATGTACACCCTCAGTCTTTTAATTCTTCGCTTATCTACAGACACTACAGTAAATACGAATCTGTCAAATTTAATTTTGTCTCCCGACCTCGGTAATTTATTGTGTAGTTCAAGTATTAAACCCCCCAACGATTCACTTTCACCTTTTACATCATCAAACACGCCAACATCAATTCCGGTGATTTTACAAAAATCATTCAGACTTGTTTTGCCTTCAAAGATATACGTTCGCTCATCCAGTTTATTGTAGGCAATTTCATCTTCATCAAATTCATCATTGATTTCCCCGATAATTTCTTCGATGATATCCTCTAGGGTGATCAATCCGGAAACACCTCCATACTCATCAACAATCAACGCAAGGTGTACCCGCTTCTCCTGAAAATCTTTAAGTAGGGAATCCACCTTTTTTGTTTCGGGCACAAACATTCCAGGCCTCAACAATTCTTGCCACATAAAACCATCACTTTCATCAAGGAACGGAAGTAGGTCTTTAATATACAATATGCCCTCTATATGATCTATCGTATCTTTATAAACCGGAATACGTGAAAATCCCGACTTATTTATTTCTTCTAATAACTCGTGGTAGTTAGTATCAAAATCAACTGCAGTAATATCCATTCTGGATCTCATCACTTGCTTAACAGTGAGTGTGCCAAAGTTTACTATTCCTTTGAGAATGCCTTTCTCTTCCTCGGTGGTATCTGTGTTTTGCGTAGTAAGCTCCAGTGCCTGGTTAAGCTCCTCTACTGAAATATCAAAACCTTTCTTTTTGAATCTTTTTTCAATTAAACCACCAAATGACAAAAGAATAGTTGATAGCGGTTTAAATATTGCTTGAGAAACAATGAGCGGTAATGCAGTAAGGTGTGCCAACTTCATATTGTTCTGAGTAGCGTATACTTTGGGAATAATTTCCCCAAAGAATGTTATGGCAAATGTTATGGCAAATGTTACCCCCGCCACCAAGACCTTCTCCGGACTGTGTGTGCCTGCAACTTGCCACATAATAAAAGTTGAAAAGGTAACAATGGCAACGTTTACAAAATTGTTAAGTATTAAAATTGTTGCAAGCAATCTTTTGGGGTTATGCAAGAGATTGATAATCGCAAGGTCAGATTTGTTTTTTCTTTGTTTGCAAATAGTTATGTCGTCTGGCTTCAAGGAAAAAAAAGCAACTTCTGATGCCGAGATTAATGCTGATAAAATCAGCAAAATGCTAATCAGAAAAAATCCAACTAGGTATAATACGCTGGGTTGAGCAAAAATTTCAAGTAAAAGCTGACTGGGAGGTTCGTCTAAGGATGTTTCCAAAACCTGGGATTTAGTCCAACATAAATTACTTCGCGCATAATTAATTTCGAAAAATTAAGGATAGATAAATAATCAATACCTGAAAGAAGTAATTATAAAATAATGCTTCAAAGGGTGTAAATTAAAATGGAAGATCATCATCAACCGGGCTTGCTGCACTCTTGGCAGGTTCCTTCTGGTCATAATTTGATGGTGTAGCACTACCATAATCAGTGCCTGAAGAACTTCCCTGCCCACTACCCTTGCTTCCCAGCATGGTCATGTTATCACCTAGCACTTCGGTAATGTATTTTGTTTGCCCCTCCTTTTCATATGAACGAGTGCGCAGCTTGCCCTCTATATATACAAGGTCTCCCTTATGAAGGTACTTTGAGGCAACTTCGGCCAGGCCTCTCCACAAAACAATGTTATGCCATTCGGTAATTTCCTTTTTCTCACCGCTATTGCGATCTCTATATGTTTCGGTAGTTGCCATGCTGAAATTTGCTACGCTTACACCGCTTTCAAGCGTTCTTACTTCCGGGTCTTTACCCAGCCGACCAATTAAGATAACTTTATTAACTCCTGACATGTGTTTGATTTTAATTAAATATAAGTCTTAAACTGCCGTACAGGCAAAAATATCAATCTTTTAACTATGATAAAAGTTCGGCATCCTGCAAGTAACGGCTAATAAGTACTGGTTTGGGCAATTCCTCGAGCTTATTTAGCTGCATAAATTTCAATTTCCCATTAAATTGTTTTTTCAGTTCATTGCATTTGTTCTTTTGCGATTTCAATCGGATAAAATAAACTCGTAATACCTGGTGTGTTAAAACGTGCTTGTATACCCTGGAAACATCTGCTACATCTTCACTTTTGATTTTGAGTTCGGCTAATCCGCTGAATAATGACTTTTCATCTGGTTTGTCTTTGAATTCCATTAAGGGAAAATCATACATCCCCTCCCAAATACCTTCGTTAGTTCTTTTCTTTACCAGAATGCTATTGTCTTGCGCCAATACGAGATAATAAATGAAGCGATGCCTGGGGTTTATCTTCTTTGATTTTACAGGCAATTTGTCTTGCAAACCCTTGGCATTGGCTAAACAAGTTTCTTGCAAAACACAGTCATTACAAAGCGGTTGGCGGGGCTTGCAATGCAAAGCTCCGAATTCCATACACGCCTGGTTGAAATCACCGGGCACCGCATCTTTGATTAACTCATTCGCTAGTTCTTGAAATTTTTTTCGACTTGCTGTTTTGCTGATATCGTCTCTAATACCAAAATACCTTGAGAGTACACGAAACACGTTGCCATCAATAACTGCTACTTTTTCTCCAAAGCATAAAGAGGCAATAGCCGCTGCCGTATAGGGACCAACCCCACGAAGCTTCACAAGTTGACTATAGGAGGCAGGGAATTTACCCTTATATTGGCTCATCACCTGTTTTGCACATTTATGCATATTCCGTGCCCTTGAATAATAGCCCAAGCCCTGCCAAATGCTTAATACTTTTTGTTCAGTTGCTTTGGCTAAAGATTCGATGTTGGGAAATGTTTCAAGGAATTTATGGTAATAAGGCATCCCCTGTGCCACCCTGGTTTGCTGTAGGATAATTTCTGAAAGCCATACCCGATAAGGGTCTTTAGTCTCTCGCCAAGGTAAATCACGCTTATGCTGGGAGTACCAACCCACAACTTTTTTTGGAAATATGTGTTTGTTCACTAAACCTTAACCTATTTTTTTCAAGATTGATTTTTTAATCTGACCTGGCAAGTTAAATTTGCCATCCCTTTGATAACTTACTAAATATCAAGATACTGTGACTAAAGCTGACGTGATTAACGAGATTTCTCAAAAGACAGGCATTGACAAGGCAGACGTTACTGCCTCAGTTGAGGCTTTCTTTAGTGTAATTAAAAATTCTATGGCCGATGGAAGTAATATTTACATCCGTGGTTTTGGAAGTTTCATCAATAAAAAAAGGAAGCAGAAAATCGCCAGAAATATCTCTAAAAATACTGCTTTAGTAATTGAAGAGCACTTTATACCCAGCTTTAAGCCTGCAAAGACCTTCGTTAGTAAAATTAAGACTAGTGATAAGGTAAAGAAACATAATTCATAATGCCGCGTTGGGCATGTTAAAGAGCAGAATTTTTTTAGCCCTGATTGCCATTGTCCTGATCGTCTTGCTTTTCAGGTTGCCACGAAGTGTGGTTCAAAATGAAAATGCAACACAATTAGATAGCAGCTCAGGTACGGTTGATCCCCCTGACCCGCACATCAGCACGCCTGAGCATGTAGCTGAAAACATTAAATCGCTAAAAGAGCAAATTGCAGACAATAGCACGATGCAAAAAAATGCTATCTTTGCCGACTCTTTAGCAAGCCTGTACCGTGCTGTGGGTAAGTTTGATAGCGCTGCCTGGTTTGCTGAGAGCGCAGCGGAGTTCTTTAATGAGCCGGCCTATTGGCTGAAAACCGCTGATAATTATTACGAAGCTTACACTTTTGCTATTGATGCAGCCAAACAAAAGGAAATGGCTGAAAAATCAAGGGCATTTTATACAAAAGTGCTAAACTCAGAGCCTTCAAATTTGGAGGCAAAGACAAAAATGGCCATGACTTATTTGTCTGGACCCAACCCAATGCAGGGAATTAGTATGCTGAGGGAGGTTTTGGAGCAAGATCCGGACAATCGCATGGCAATTTTTAATTTAGGCATGTTGTCAATACAAAGCGGGCAGTATGAGCGGGCAATTGAGCGCTTTGAGTATTTATTGAGTTTGGAACCCACACATAGTCAGGCTATGTTGCTATTAGGCGTTGCTTACCTCAATAGCGGGAATAAGGTAAAAGCTCGCGAAACTTTAGAGAAATTAAAGGTATTGGATAAGGACCCAGCCGTACAAGCTACGGTAGATTCTTACCTGAGAGATTTAAAAAAATAAATGTTTAACAATCTGTGCGGTTTAACCGACAGAACAAAAGAAAAAAATTATGCCTAGCGGTAAGAAAAGAAAGAGACACAAAATGGCGACCCACAAACGCAAAAAGCGCCTGAGAAAAAACAGGCACAAGAAAAAGTAAGCCAACAATGGTTTACTTAATACATCCTATTTTTTAACCTGATCTTTTAAAGTTTTGAGTAACGAACTTGTAATCAGTGTAACTGAAGAAGGATGTCGCATTGCCCTTTTAAAAGACAAAACGCTTGTTGAGTTTCATGAGGAAGCCGAAGGAAGTAAATTCGTAGTAGGAGACATTTATCTAGGTACTGTTAAAAAAGTAGTACAAGGTCTTAACGCTGCATTTATTGACGTAGGTTATGAAAAAGATGCTTTTCTACACTACTTAGACTTAGGTCCGCAGTTTAGCTCTTTACAAAAATTCACTAAGCTCAACAGGTCTGGAAAGTTTTCGAGCAGCCGTTTGGACAAGTTTCATCTTGAAAAAGATATTGACAAACACGGAAAAATAACACAGCAGTTAACTAAAAACATGCTGATTCCGGTCCAGGTTGTTAAAGAACCCATTTCTGCAAAAGGTCCGCGACTATCCTGCGAACTATCATTAGCCGGGCGCTACCTTGTATTGGTGCCCTTTTCAAACACGGTGAGTGTTTCGAAAAAAATATCGAGCAGCGAAGAGCGCAAGCGATTGGTGCGCCTGCTCCAATCTATCAAACCCGAAAATTTTGGAGTGATTATCCGAACCGTTGCCGAAGGTAAAGAGGTTGCCGAACTCGATCGCGATTTACGCAACTTGGTTAAAACCTGGGATGAAGGTATTAAGCGCTTGCCCAAAGCCATGCCTCGTGAAAAAATTATTGGTGAGCTAAATAAAGCATCCGCAGTGCTGCGCGATCTTCTAAATGAATCATTTGATAATATAGTAGTTGATGATAAGAAGATGTATGATGAAATCAAGACATACATTAAAAGCATAGCCCCTGATAAAGAGAAAATACTTAAACTACATACAGGTAAGGTAAAGATTTTTGAACATACCGGTGTTGAAAAACACATCAAATCCGCATTCGGCCAAACAGTGAGTTTAAAAGGTGGTGGATACCTTATCATTGAACACACCGAAGCACTACACGTAATCGATGTAAATAGTGGAAATAAATCTACTCGCGAAGATGATCAGGAGGCAACCGCCCTTTCGGTAAACATTGAAGCAGCAAAAGAAATTGCGCGTCAGTTACGCTTGCGCGATATGGGTGGGATTATTGTTGTCGATTTCATTGACATGAAAAAGCCCGACAATAAAAAACTGATTTACAAAATCATTCGCGATGAAATGGGGGCCAACGAAAACTCCAGGTTCACCGTACTTCCTCTTTCTAAATTTGGCTTGATGCAAATTACCCGCGAACGGGTAAGGCCGCAGATGAACATTATAACCAAAGAGGTTTGCCCTTCTTGCAATGGCACAGGAAAAATTACGGCTTCAATTCTAGTGGCTGACCAGATTGACGGAAGTCTTGAGCATTTGTTGCTGAAACAAAATCAGAAGAAACTTACATTGGCCGTTCACCCTTTTCTGTATGCTTACTTCACCAAAGGTTTCATCTCAAGAAGAGTGAAATGGTTTTTGAAATACAAGCATTGGGTAAACATTGAGCAAGATACTTCGTTGGGCGTTACCGAATTCAGATTTGTTGATGAAGAAGGGGAAGACATTGCTTTGACACAGTAATTTGTTAGCTGTAGCAAAATACTAATCAATAAGCTTTTTTCTCCTTTTACCTCTCTTATGCCCGAAAATAAACATTACCGGAAAATATAAAGAATAGGCCATTCCAGAGAATAAACCTGCCCACTGGCTATTGATTAATATCAGCGCGATTAAAGCTGATAGAAAAGGAACGGAAGCCATTAGAAGATTGGTATAAATTCCTGTGCGGGTATCAAAACGCTCCAATTCATTCAATTCCAACTCATCAGATTTTTTTATTGCGTAGCGGTACATAAATGCAAGCACCAGGAAGATACAAACAGCTCCGAGTCCGTAAATAATCATGAGCAGTCCTGAGTCGCTCCATTTAATCATGCCATCCAATTGCTTTAATACTGAATCGTTTAAGCCCGAGATTAGGTACACGATTTGTATGGAAAGCAACTTGGTGAGAAATTTTAGCGGGTAAACATAAAAGAGCACGGTGAATAAAAGTAAGATATTCAGAAATACGATATACGCATTGATAAATCCATAACGAAAAAAGAACATAAAATGCTGAAACCATATCAGGCCGATAAGTGTAATGCACATAGCAAAAGGAAGAATCTCTGCAGTAAATTCCTTTAGCTCCTGAAATGTTGATGGGGGCTTAGATGAAATTAACAACAAAGTGACTGCCAATGCAAAAACTGCATCGCTCAAGGTTTCTATTCGAGTCTGTTCAGTCCCCCGAAAACGAAAACCTTGACTCATTCCAACAAAATGATTTTTTAATCCGTCTCTTATCATTTAAAAGCTATTGAGTGTTCAGCACTTAATTCATTTGTCTATTAACTAACATGCAATAAGTAATACATATAACATTTCTATTCGCCCTTATAAAATTTTTCTATTTCAAGTCTGTCTTCTTCGGGCACATGTGGATCGTTTATCAAGCGAAAGGCATCAGCTGCTGAACGAATATTGTACTTAGCTACTACACCGCTCTCCTCTTGTTTTTTCTTTTTGCGAACAAAAATGAAAATCAGCACTTGTATTGCAAAAGCAAAAACTACAAAAAGGAGAATTGATTCC
This sequence comes from uncultured Roseivirgaceae bacterium, assembly GCA_964626095.1. Classification (GTDB taxonomy): domain Bacteria; phylum Bacteroidota; class Bacteroidia; order Cytophagales; family Cyclobacteriaceae; genus DAOLDI01. The sequence continues at coordinate 10,393 of CAZVFM010000078.1, forward strand.
ATCAGGCAAAACTTAACTAAGATATGAAGGTAAGCATGCGAAAATGAAATTCAAAACCCGGTGCTATAAAGTCAAAATATGGACATTTTGAAGGTCAGAAAAGATGCGCTAACTCACTCAGAAAACGTATTCAGTAAACTCTTAGGACTAAGGGCATTCATTTCTCAACCAAAAATAAATTCTTTTGTGAGTTCAGTCCAGTACTTCTTCTACTTCATCCATTTTATCCTCAGAATAGGGGCCCGTGGTAGCATAAATGATTTTTCCTTCTTTGTCAAGAACAAAAAAGTAAGGCACGTCTTTCTTCTCGAAATCGAGCGCTTCCTTATAAGTTTTTATTTCCCCTTTGTAAAATAGAACATAGGGGAGTAATTGAGGGTCAATATTTTTTGCTGCTTTTTTCTTTGCTGTGCCTGTTGCGGCTGCATTTACCCCGGTAAACATGGGAACAAAAAATACATTCACATCATACGCAAATGAAGCAAACAAGCCTTCTGTTTTGGCTATGAACTTACTGAACACAGGCTGAAACCAAGTGTTAAGGTCATCTTCAGACTTTTTGCTGTAGGCCAATCCAATGAGGGTGTATTTCCCCAAACCTGCTTCAGGAATCAGTACAGGAACATCCTCTACCGTCTCCACTTGCATTTCAGGAAATGGTTTGCCAATGACCTGCCCGCTGGCTATATGAAAACTCAGCACAAGGCAACAAGTTATTACTATACCTCTCATAAGTGTTTGTTAATCCTTTAATTCAAATCTTAGCACTTCAACATCAAACGAAAGTAGAACTTAAAAATTACTTATTGTTGAATTAATCTTACACTTCCTTCTTCCACAACAATTTCTTTGGCACTGGTCTCTCCATCGTTTTGCTCCCTCACTGTATCGCTATAAATCCATTCTGCGGTAAGTCTTTCTGCGCGAATATGCAACAGCAAGTA
>CAZVFM010000079.1:0-11314 GCA_964626095.1 uncultured Roseivirgaceae bacterium
GTTCAGATCAAACCTCCTTACACAATCCATGGGCGGGGGGTTATTATCCGGCAGGCTTAAGTTATGAAGCTGCCAACAAATTGATGGCTGAAAATCCGCAGGCTTTTAAATCTGCTGTGCAAGAGAGTTTACGCAGACATGCCAAAGCAATTGATTCACATGTTGCAAAGGGCATGTATTTTTTTGATTACGGAAATGCATTTCTACTTGAAGCTACAAGAGCAGGTGCCGGTTACGACAGGGGAGATGGTAATTTCAAATATCCTTCCTATGTGCAAGACATCATGGGGCCTATGTGTTTTGATTTTGGATTCGGTCCTTTCAGATGGGTCTGTACATCAGGTAAACAAGAAGACCTTGACTTTACCGATGCACTCGCACATGATGTACTTGTTTCAATCAGAGAAAATGCACCGAGTGAAATTCAAGGACAATTAACTGACAACATACAATGGATTAAATCCGCGAAAGCGAATAAACTTGTAGTAGGTTCCAAAGCCAGAATTTTATATGCCGATGCGGAAGGAAGAATAGCTATTGCCAAAGCCTTTAACGATGCCATTAATGTGGGCAAGATTGGTCCGGTAGTTTTGGGCAGAGACCATCACGATGTTTCAGGAACAGATAGTCCTTACCGCGAGACTTCAAATATTTATGATGGTTCAAAGTTTACTGCTGATATGGCCATACACAATGTAATTGGCGATGCATTTCGTGGAGCGAGCTGGGTTAGCATACACAATGGCGGAGGCGTAGGTTGGGGAGAAGTAATTAACGGAGGCTTCGGCATGCTATTGGATGGCAGTTCAGAGGCTGAAAACAGACTTAGGAATATGCTTTATTTTGATGTAAATAATGGCATTGCACGCAGGGCCTGGGCCAGAAACGATGCGGCATTGTTTGCAATAAAACGAGAAATGACACAGAATTTTAACCTGCAAGTAAGCCTTCCTCATCAGGTTGATGAACAACTGCTTGCAAAGTTGTTCTAATTGTGAGTATATTCATAGTCAAATTATTCCCGCTCTAAATTCTAACCTAAAACATACCTATGAAAAAATTATTTATTACAATGGTTTTGCTTGCCGGTATAGTACTGGTGAGTAACGCGCAAGGTCCCTTTTTGTTAAGGGGTTCTGTTATTACAAGTGGCGCATTTCAACTTAGACTTGAAAAGGAAAAGCAAGAAACAGGCAGTATTTCTTATCAGGAAAGCCACACTGCTTTTTCTTTTAACCCCTTTGCAGGTTATTTTTTGATGGACGATTTAGCACTTGGTTTGGGAGTTGATGTTAGTGCCAATAGTTATAGTTCAGATGATTTTGATATTGAAGGCTCTTTTACCAGTATCTCATTAGGCCCGGTAGTACGGTATTACATTAGCGAAGGCCTTTTTGCGCAGGGATTTTTTGGAGTTGGCTCTTCTAATTCAAGTGATACTTCAGGAGGCTTTACAAGTGAGAGTAAACTTGGTTTAAACACTTGGCGTGTAGGTGCAGGCTACTCCATTCGGTTAACAGAAACCATTTTATTGGATCCTTTTGTAAGTTATGGGTCTTATGTACAAAAGGATAAAGAGAATAGTGACAATAAGTTAACTCGCTCTGGTATTTGGTTTGGCTTAAGCTTTACCCTGATAGTAATCGATTAATTTAATTTATATCGAAACTTAATACAACTTGTCTGAATTGTATTCGTTTTAAATAAAAGGCCGGTTTTTTTCGGCCTTTTATTTATTAATATTGTAGAATAAACCAATCTTGAAAACTATGAAAACAATGAAAAAAGTAATAATGGTTGCGCTGTTTGTTTCGTTTGGCAACCTGGTATTTGGGCAAGCACAGGTAGCTATTGGATTAAAAGGGGGCCCTAATTTTGCAAATATTAATACAGATGCTTCGGCTACGGAGAATTATAAAAACAGAACCGGGTTCCACGCAGGTGCATTTACCTTAATTAAGGTAAGTAAGTTAGGTATTCAGCCCGAAATTTTGTTTTCGCAGCAAGGTTCAACCGTGCAAATCAACAACCAGGACTTTCAGTCAAATTTTAGTTATGTGAATATTCCTGTTATGCTGAAACTATATCTAGCGGCAGGAATTAACTTACAGGCAGGTCCACAATTTGGGTTTGTTACCAATGCAGAAACACCTATAGAAATAAGCCCCGGAAGTTATGAGGTGCAAGATGTAAAGGACTTAGCAAAAAGCAGTGATGTTACTGCGGCCCTGGGTCTTGGTTGGGATTTACCCTTTGGATTAACTATAGATGCAAGGTACAACCTCGGGTTATCTAAAATCTATGACAATGCTCCAACCATGGAAACCGAAAATGCCAAAAATCAGGTATTTCAGGTTTCAATTGGCTACAAACTGATTAAACTCGGGAAGTAGGTAATTCATGCTTTTCAAGAATCAAATAAAGGCCGTAAATTCGGCCTTTATTATTTAACAGATTTAAATCATAATTTATGAAGGTTTTGCGTGTATTGTTGGTGCTAATAACATTAGTCATAGTTTCAGGTAAAGCATTTTCACAAGAGATGAATTTTGGTGTGAAGACAGGAATGAATATGTCTAATCTTGAGACTTCGGATGAGCTCTTTGAATTTTTTACACGGTATAGTCCACATGTCGGTATTTTTGTCAGAGGAAGAATAAAAAACATAGCCCTTCAACCAGAATTAATTTTATCAAGAATAAGTGCTTCAAGAAAACACGTGAACGATTACAGTAACCCACAAAGCAGGTACACTGAGCGAGTTAATTATTTAAGCATTCCTGTTTTGTTAAAGGTATATTTTATGGACTTCATTCATGTGCATGCTGGACCGCAGTTTAATATACTCAGGTCTGCAGAACGTGAATTTGATCAGGTATTTTCATTTCAATCGCCACCCGTAGATGTAACGAATGAATACTTCGCTTCAGATGTTTCATTTAGTGCAGGCGCTGGGATAGATATGCGTATGGGTTTTAGTGCTGAAATTCGTTATAGCCCGGGTATTCAAAATATTTATAATGTTGTATCAGGGGAGGAGAGGAAATACAGTCTAATACAGCTTTCAGTTGGCTGGAATTTCTTAAAGTAGTTTAGTGTATTTGTTTGAGCAGAAAAAAGACTAATTTTCTTAGAGTTGAATTCTACTTTACCTCAACTTTTGGCTTCTTAAGTAAACAATCCAGAAAGGGATAACAATAATTCCACAAACTGTAGTTTTGGTCTCAGAACATTGAGCCCTGGCTTAGGATTTAATTTTTTACTTCTAGAAATAATTAGGCTTATAGTTTAATTGCTTAAGGGGATTTACAAAAACATTCCGCAGAAAAGCATGTTTTTGGAGATCCCCTTAATTAATTTTAATGAGGTAGTAATTTTTTTTTCCTTTTTGTGCAAGTAGATACAACCCTTGCAATAGATTAAATTCAGGTTTAGCGTTAACATCCTCAACTTTAATTTTATTAATACTTACACCACCTCCTTGTATCATTTTTCTTGCTTCACTTTTAGAAACAAATATTTTACCCTCCGTTACTACAGAAAGTAAGTCGGTAATTGTTTCACATTTCGTATAATCTTCCTTGTTGATAGTTACCTGAGGGACACCTTCAAAAACGGATAACAAAGTATCTGTATCTAATGATTGTAAGTCTTCGGTTGTTGATTGACCGAATAATATGTTAGAAGCCTTTACAGCCGTTTGATAATCAGCTTCGCTATGCACCGTAATGGTAATGCTTTTCGCCAATTCCATTTGTAGTTTGCGTTGATGTGGAGCCTGCTGATGTTCTGCTACCAGACTTTCTATTGCTGGCTTATCCAGTAAAGTAAAGATTTTGATAAAGCGTTCCGCGTCTTCATCGCTTACATTTAACCAATATTGGTAAAATTTATATGCCGAAGTTTTCTTCGGATCGAGCCATACATTTCCTCCCTCTGATTTGCCGAATTTTGTTCCATCAGATTTTGTAATCAGGGGGGTGGTTAGCGCATAAGCTTCACCACCGCCTTTTCGTCTTATCAGTTCTGTACCAGTAACAATATTTCCCCACTGATCTGAACCACCCATTTGCAGTTTGCAATTTTTATGTTGGTTCAGCCAATAGAAATCATAACCTTGTACCAATTGGTAACTAAACTCTGTGAATGATAAACCGGTCTCCAACCTTTTTTGAACTGAATCTTTAGCCAACATATAATTAATGCTAATATGCTTACCTACATCGCGGATAAAATCAAGAAATCTGTATTCCTTGAACCAGTCGTAATTGTTAACCAGTTCAGCAGCATTATTTACAGCAGAGAAATCAAGAAATTTTTCAAGTTGACTTTTAACACAGGCTACATTGTGTTGCAACACATCTTCAGAGAGCAGGTTTCGTTCAGCAGATTTACCTGAAGGATCACCAACCATGCCTGTAGCACCACCTACCAGGGCAAATGGTTTGTGGCCACAACGCTGAAAATGTACGAGTGTCATTATCTGCACAAGGTTTCCTATATGAAGAGAATTGGCCGTTGGATCAAAGCCGATGTAACCTAAGGTGCTTTCTTTTAACAGTTGTTCTTCAGTTCCGGGCATGATTTCGTGCAACATGCCCCGCCATTTCAATTCTTCTACAAAATTCTTTTGCATCTATTCTTATTTCAGGCAAATATAAATTAATCCCTTCCTATCACCTCACATCCGCAACCTACATGGTGTACACCACTACTGTTTTCATGCCAGCCAAATTGTTCATTATAATTGTTGTGCTCCCAAAAGAATTTACCTCGTTTACGTTCACGATTTCCAACTTCATTCATAGTTGCTGCTTCAAACATGCGTCCGTTAATGAGGGTATAAATCACTGAATTGGAGTTTTCAATATTCTCTAAAGGATTTTTGTCCAGCACCACAAGGTCAGCGAGCTTACCAGCCTTTAAAGAGCCGATCTGTTCTTCCATTCCAAGATATTCAGCGCCATTCAAGGTTGCTGAACGAATGGCTTCGTGCGCAGACATGCCTCCTTGTACGAACATCCACATTTCCCAATGAGCACCTAAGCCTTGCAATTGTCCATGTGCGCCAAGGTTAACTTTTACACCTGCATCAGAAAGTGTCTTGCAATCTTTTGAAACGAGAATGTGCCCATTGTCATATTCCGCATCAGGTACCATTGTGCGATGACGTGATCTTGAGTCAACAATTGCTCGTGGTGTAAAGGTTAGCAAACGTTCATTTTCCCACACATTAGTCTTTTGATACCAAAAATATTCTCCGTTCAATCCACCGTAGTTTACTATCAGGGTAGGAGTGTAACCTGTTTTGCTATTGCGCCATAATGTAATCACATCTTTATAAACTGGAGTGACGGGTATATTATGCTCAATACCTGTATGCCCGTCCATGATCATACTCATGTTATGGTAGAAAGTGGAACCACCTTCTGGTACAACCAAAATATTTTCTTCTCTCGCGGCTTGTATTACTTGTTGTCTTTGATCTCTTCTGGGTTGATTGTAACTCTTCACTGAAAATGCCCCATAGGCTTTAGTTCTTCGGATAGCACTTCTTGCATCTTCAAGATTGTTGATTACTGCTTTGAAATCACCATCGGCACCATAAAGAATAATACCAGTAGAGAAAACCCTGGGGCCAATCATTTGTCCTGATTTGATCATTTCTGATTGTGAAAAAATCATTTCTGAATTAGAGGATGGGTCGTGTGCAGTGGTTACACCATAGGCCAGGTTAGCAAAATATTCCCATTGTTGCTGCGGACTTAAGCCATACCTGAAATTACCAAGGTGTGCGTGTACATCAACTAAGCCGGGAATAATTGTTTTACCATTTAAGTCGTAAACTTTTGTGCCAGATGGAATGTTGATACTTTCTGATTGTCCGATAGCTTCAATCGTATTACCATTGATGATGATAGTTCCTTTTTCAATGACTTCATTGCCCTCCATGGTGATGATGCGGGCATCTTTCAATACAATTCTTCCGTTAGGAACATCGGCCTTAACTTTTAATCCAATATTTAACCCAACACTATCGGGCTTAGGTATTGTTTCCGGTGCACCTTCTAAAAAGCTAAATCTATTTTGGATATTATTTACAAAATATTCATTCCCGTTTGTCCAGAATAATTTCTGACTATCGTTTGACCAGTGTAGATTGATTCCAGCATCTTTAGATAACTGCGCAACCGGAATGTGTTTTGAAGAGGCATCCAGGTCAAGTGCTTGTCCTGTCTTAGGCATTGCAGCAATATAGACTCTATGTAAATGAATAAAGCCAATCCAGTTTTCATCGGGGCTTGGTACCAACCGATTGGCATATTTTGAACTGGCAACGGTGTACTGTTCTGTTTTATCAATACTTATTTTTTTTAGCGTTTTGGTAATATTACCAAAGTAATAGCCCCCGGTTTGATAGTAGACGAATTTTCCGTCTTTGCTGAATTGCGGAAATGTGCCTTCGGTACTTAATAGTCTGGCTTGTCCGCCATTGGCTGGGATTAAATAAATGCCCGGTTCTTTTGTGTGCGTAAAACCCTGATGAAAATTACCTCCTTCTTTTACAAAAGCAATCGTGCCACCATCAGGAGAGAAGTTGGGGTTTCGGTAGATGCCTTTCTCTGTTGATATTTTTATTGGCTTGGCATTTTTTGTAATGAGGTTCAATTTGTAAATGGCGCCACTTTGTTCATCGCTCCATGTAACGTATACAATTTCATTTCCATTGTGGGAAAATGAAGGTTCAAATTCAAAATCGTTACCTGAAGTAAGTCGTTGGGCGGTGCCGTTGGGCAGTTCTTTTTTCCATAGGTAACCCAAAGCATTAAAGACAAGTGTTTTTCCGTTTGGTGAGGTTATGGCATGACGAATTACTTTCACATCTACTTCGGGATCATAAGCTTTATTCTTGAAACGAAGTGCCTCTGCTATTTTGATTGCATTATTTACATTGAATGGAATATCTTTTACTTCCAAAGTGTTGATGTCAATGCGCTTGATTTTGCCTTGCGCCCAAATAATAATTGCTTTGTCATCAGGGGTCCAGTTAAAACCCGTATAAACACCAAAAATAGCCCAGGCTTCCTGTTGGTCTTTGCTTAGCTGATCATAAATTGGCTTTTCTTCTCCTGTTTTTAAATCGTGGATATAGAGCACAGATTTTTCTCTTACTCTTTTTACGAAGGCAAGCTTAGTTCCATCTCTTGAAACCTGGGGTCTTGCGGCACCACCTGGCCCACCTGTGATGGTTTTGATTTCAGCATTCTGTAAATCGTATCTTTTGATTACATATATCTGACTATTTGGATCTTTATTGTATTGGAAGAAACCACCGGGATAGACATCTTCACTGTAATACAAATATTTTCCATCACTGGAAACGCTGGGTTCATTTACATCCTGTTGATCGTTTTTTCTTTTGGTAAGTTGTATACCACTTCCTCCGGTAATGTGGTACATCCACATTTCACCAGCGCCTAACGAACGAGATGATGTAAAATGTTTTCTTGCAATGATGTATTGGCCATCTGCAGTCCAAACACCATTATTTAGTAACCTAAAATCTTCCTTTGTTATTTGTTTGGCATTGCTTCCATCACGATCCATAGTCCAGATATTGTCTCCTCCACCCTCATCGCTGGTGAATAATATTTTTTTTCCATCAGGACTAAAGCGAGGTTGTATATCAAAGGGTAAACCGCTTCGCAGGGCTTTGGCTTCACCTCCTGTGGCAGGCATGATGTAAATATCACCTAACATATCGAACACTATTTCTTTCCCATCTGCACTTACATCAAGGTTCATCCATGTGCCTTCAGTGGTTTGCAAGTTTACTTCTTTGAAACTCCAGTTACCTGCAGGTTCTTTTACACTCCATTTATCTGCTTTTTGAGCAAAATTTGAAATGGAGCCAAGCATTAGGTAAAAGAGTACGAGATACTTGTGGGTTTTCATAGGCTATAAATTTGAGCTAAGATAGAAGGAGGGAATTACACTAAAAAGAAAAAGCCGCAATTTGCGGCCGTTCATTAAGAAGGTTTGTATTGAAAGACATCCATCATTTTATTGGCAGAGTTTACAGTGATGTTGAGGTCTTTGATATATCCATCTGTCAGCTTATATACCCATCCATGAATGTAGGGGAATTCGCCTTTATCCCATTCTTTTTGAATGAATGATATTTTGGAAAGGTTATGTACTTGCTCTTTAACGTTGAGTTCTACCAGGCGGTTGGCTCTTTCTTGTAAATCTGCAATAGCGTCCAATTTTTTTGCGTAAAGTCTATATACATCCTTAATGTGAAGTACCCAGTTGTCAATAAAACCTATGCGTTCATTGCTTACTGCTGCGGCAATACCACCACAGCCATAATGACCACAAACAATAATGTGTTTAACTTTTAAAACCTTGACAGCATAGTACACCACACTTAAACAATTTGAGTCGGTATGAATTACCATGTTGGCAATATTTCTATGCACGAATATAGAACCCGGATTCGTTCCGGTTATTTCAGTTGCAGGTACCCGGCTATCGGCACAACCTATCCAAAGAAATTCGGGCTTTTGAGATGGAGCGAGTTTTTTAAAAAAATCTGGTTTAAGTTTCAGCGTTTCTTTTACCCATTGCCGATTTCCTTCAAGTAGCTTCCCTATTGAATCAGCCATTTGTCCCGTTGTTATTCATATGGTCGGAAATCATAGACTTTTCAATGGAAAAAATTTCTTCAATTTCACCGGTTTCAATATTATAGAACCATCCCAGTATGGGTATGTTGTTTCCAATTTCCCAAGCCTTTTGAATGGTATCAAAATTACTTAGGTTAAGTACTTGCTGTTTAATGTTTAACTCAGTAAGTCTTCTTTGACGATGTGCATCACTCAATCCCTCAAATTCGTGTTTATGTTTATCGTAAATTTCCTGAATTTCTTTATTCCATATTTTTACGTGGTCGGGCACTTTCCATTCATTAGCTATTGCTTGGATACAAGTATCTAAGCTGTAACCAGAAACTATGATCATTTTTATTTTGGCTACTTCAACCGCATGGGCCACCAACGCCCTTATGCCCTCATCATTAGGCTTGACCTGGCTTCCCATGTTTCTATACACCAGAATTTCGCCTGGTTCGCAATTGGTAACTTCGCGTACAGGCACCAGACTTTCTGCACTGCCAATCCAAAGTATTTCAGGATCGGCCGACTCAACCAAGCGTTGCAGGTATTTTGAATCAAGGCTTAGTTTTTCTTTTGTCCAGGCTTTGCTCTCCAGCAAAATCCTTTCTTTCATAGTCATCATATCACGTAATCTTTAAACATTGGATGAGGAGCTTTTACAGACTTCTTTAATTCAACCGTTATGTTTCTGTTGGTTGCTGATTTTTGAAAATCATTGATTGTTTCTATAATATCATTATCAATGAATACAGAGCGGGTGCCATCGATAATTACAAAACTGTTGTCAGGAATTTCCTTTAGTGATTTTTTGATAACGGCTTTATTGAGGAAGGTTACATCCTTTCGCAGTCTGATCAGGTAGTTCCCATTTGAGTTAACCGAGAATATGGATTGCTGATAGTTGCTTTTGAGCACAAAAAACAAACCCACAACAATACCAATGATGATACCAATCAACAAATCTGTTAATACAATGGCAACAATGGTAATCACGAACGGAAATAGTTGCTGCTTACCTTTTTTATATGCCTCTTTAAACAGGCTTGGCTTACATAGCTTGTAACCTACCATAAGTAGTACTGCAGCCAAACTTGCTAAAGGAATAAGATTTAATACACCGGGAATGAGCAAAACAGTAAGTAAAAGCCATAAACCATGTACAATAGCCGACATTTTAGTTCTGGCACCTGCTGTTACGTTGGCCGAACTTCTTACGATTACAGCTGTCATAGGTAAGCCACCAATCAACCCACAAATCAAATTACCCACACCTTGTGCTTTCAATTCGCGGTTCAGGTCAGTGATGCGTTTATAAGGATCGAGTTTATCTGCAGCATCAATACTCAGAAGTGTTTCAAGACTTGCAACTATACCTATGGTTACTGCTGTGATATACACTTGCGGATTTGAAAGAATACTAAAATCAGGTAAAGTAAAGTTTCCAAGGAATTGATTCATGGTGCTCGAAGTAGGTAGGCTTACCAAATGATCACCACCTATTACCAGGTGAGCAAAATTCAATTTATAATACTCATTCATTAGTATCCCGACAATTACAACCAAGAGCGGACCAGGGAAAAATTGAAAGAATTTGAATTTCTTAAGAAAAGGTCTTTCCCATAAAATGAGAATAGCCATTGAGATGATAGCAATGATAAATGCACCCGCATTGATATTTTGAAATGCGGCTAAAATTTCAGTGAAGGTATTGTGACCATCCTGTTGAACAAAAGCAGTATCACCTTCAAAATCTTCATCGTACCCGAGGGCGTGCGGTATTTGTTTAAGAATCAGGATTAGACCAATGGCCGCAAGCATGCCCTTTATCACGGAGTCAGGAAAGAAATTGCCAATAGCACCTGCCTTAAAAAAACCTAAGGCAAGCTGCATAAGGCTGGCCAGTATAATGGCCACGAGAAAGGCATCAAATGAACCTAAAGTTGTAATGGCTGCCAAAACTATGGTGGTTAACCCGGCCGCAGGACCACTAACACTCAAAGATGAGCCGCTTAGACTTGCCACTACCACACCACCAACAATACCTGTAATAATTCCAGCGAACAGCGGGGCACCCGATGCCAGGGCGATGCCAAGACACAATGGAAGGGCAACCAGGAATACTACCAATGAGGATGGAATATCATACCAGATATTGTCTTTGATCTTTAACGAAGTTTTGTCAATCATTTATAAAATTTTAAAACCATGTGAAATTGAATGGTGCAAAGAAAGTAAAAGGCACGAAGGCACTTGAATGTTTCAACAGTTATTTGACCGCTAATATAATATATGAGGCCCTAAAGCACTTCAGCGATTCTTTAGTATTGAAATAAAATACTGAATAGCAGGACTATACAGTAGTTTACCTAAATAGGACTGTCCAAGCGCTTGTAAATCATTTTTTCTTACTTTGGGACTGAAATTGACTAAACTATGAAGCAACCCGATTCTCTCAACCTGGTGGCTGAGTTCCACCGAACGTTCAGACACCCCATACTTGAGAAACCAACAATACCTGACGAAAAACGTTGTCAATTAAGGGTGGCTTTGCTTGCAGAAGAACTTAAAGAATTAGAGGTGGCTATTCTTGAGAAAGATATTACTGAGGTGGCTGATGCCTTGTGCGATTTGCAATA
>CAZVFM010000080.1:0-11071 GCA_964626095.1 uncultured Roseivirgaceae bacterium
AGCCGGGTTCTCAGGAAATGGTTGAATTAAAGGATGTTTCAAGAACCGGAGGGCTGATTAATGCCTATCAGGCAGTTAAACTTGCAGAAGAGAAGAGTAAAGCATTAGTTGAGAGAAATAAATAAAAAAACCTCTCTTTTAGAGAGGTTTTGTGATCCCGCTGGGATTCGAACCCAGGACCCATACATTAAAAGTGTATTGCTCTACCAACTGAGCTACGGAATCCCTGCCCTGATATCACGTCAGGGTTGCCAATTTCAGAGGCTTTCCCTTAATTGAGAGCGCAAATGTAGCACGAAGCTAAAAATATGCAAAACCAACTGTTAAAATTTGTCCTCTTCTTTCTGTTGATGCCTTCACCTTTTGCTCAAGCCTACAATTCACATGAGCAAGAACTGCTGAATAAAGCTGATTCACTCTTTGACGCCAGCAGATATACTGAATCATTAGAATACTACAATCAACTGTACAGTAAAGGTTTAAACAGTGCAGCTATGTTGCTTAAAATGGCCTACGTACATGAAGGAATGGAAAACTTTCCTGATGCCCTTTACTATTTGAACATCTATTTCCTCAAAAGCAGTGATGTGTTGGCTTTGCAAAAAATGAACGAACTCGCCTCCAAACACCGATTATCAGGATACGATACCTATGATACTGATCGCATTTATGGTTTTTATAGTAGAAATTTTATGCGGATTAGTCTAGTTCTGGCAAGTATCCTCATTCTTATTTTTTCTCTGGGCTTTTACCAAAAACGAAAGGTTAGATTGAATACTGCAGGTTATCTTACCCTGTTCATTGTGTTTGCACTTGTATTTACCTCCCACGCAAACTTTGGTAGTAAATGGAAGCAAGGAGTAATTCTTCACGAAAATACGGTAATCATGAAGGGGCCCTCAGCAGCTTCCGGAGTACAAGGCACAGTTGCCATAGGTACGCGCGTTGAGGTAGTTAACAAGAAAGATACTTGGTTGGTAATAAAAACCGAAAAGGGCCGCGGGTATGTACGTGAAAGCACCTTAAGGCTGGTGGAGCTTTGATACACTAATCTCTTAGCGAAACTGAACCTTTATACTCTTTATGAGTAAAAATGATGCTATAGAAATAAACTCCGGTAGTCTCGTTCTCACCAAACCATTTAAAATATCTGTCGCGACTTCTGAAAACTTCTTTGCCCCAACGATTAAAAACTACAACACCTTCAAATTTACCCCGACAATTGTCTGGAGGTAAAATGTGAACAATCTCACCGCTTTGTGGATCAATCCTTTCCATAGCAAAGTAAGGATTGTAAGCATCTCCATTTGGTGTAAATATATTAGGTGGCTCAATTACAAACTCATTAGTTTCATAATCGCGTAGTATGATAGTCAAAACCAGTTCATCCGCTTTCTCATTAAAACAGCGGTCATCACTCAACTCAAAAGTAAATACATAACTAGACTCAAATATGCCAGAAGGGAAAATGCTGCAATCAAACTCCCAACTGAATAGGCTACTTACATTTCCCCTGCCAGTTACTTCATCAAAAACAAAACCATTAGCTGGCTGATTGCCTTCCACATTAACTAACCTTAGTCTTAAGTTATCCTGTTCAGGAAAATCATCAACATCCGCACCTGTTAAAGCCAATGCTATGGGTTGCCCGATATACGCGGTTAGTTGATTATTACTAAATTCAATATCTTCATTCATATTAACTGCCTGTAACACCGGGGCTTCGTTATCTGGTGGAAGTATTCTTACAAATACATCTAATGTATCGGCTTTATAAAAGCCGCATTTATTTTCATCGTCTACTACCATAAATCGAAATTCAAATCCATCGCGATCATTCAAGTCAATTCCTGAACAGAAAATATTCCAGTTAAAATCTGAAGAAATATTACCCAAACCCGATGCTAATGGAAAGACTGAACCCAAAGCTGAAGGTTCAAACCCTTTACCTTCAAACCTGAAATAAATCGCATCGTTGTCTGCATCAGAACCAAACAATCTAAAATCGAGCGACTCGTTAATTTTACGTTCTACACTAATTTGCTTTATTCCATCTTGCTGAAATACTTCTCCCAAATCCGTATCTATAATTGGATCGGCATTTCCCGGTAAACGAATTTTCAATCTAAACTCGGCAATTGCTGGTCCGTTGAACTTACATTCAATTATATCTGAGACCAGTACTTTTATATTAAACTCAGTTCGTTGGGTATAATCATATACATCACAAGGTGTATCCCAAATCAATTTTGACTGGTACTCTCCGCTCTCCAGTTTTATTTGTTCGATGCGCATGCCAAAATCTGCTAATTCAAATCCATCAGTAACTACCTGTATTTGTAGCTCATCGTCATCGTCATCGAAAGCATGCAACAACCACTCTTGTGTATCTCCTTCATCCACTGTTTGATCAACCAGCGTAGGAGTTAAATAATAAGGATCGCTATTTGGAGGTAACTGAATATTCACTGTCACCTTCAACGTATCAAAAAGTGGTTGCGAACAAGCATCGTCAAAAGCAATTATGGCTACCTGGAAAGGTCGGTTCACATATGGACAAGCAGGAAAACACACATCAAAATCGAAAGTACTTCCATTTTGAAGTGTAGCCTTTTTCTCTTGTGGTAGTATTCCATTTATGTTTGCATTAAATCCTATCGGAATAGCTTTGATAGTGATCTCTTCGCTGAAGGTATTTAAAGGATCATCTTTCATAGAATCTTCATCTGTAACTCTAACCTGAATGCATCGCTCTTCATCAGTATCAGTTTGTAAAAAACTTACTGACATATTTTGTGAATACCCATAATCCGCTTCCCCAAATTTTCGAGCGGTAATTGCAGGAGCATCTGCGTTCTCACAGGCATCAGTCACCAGTAATTGAAAATCTCTCCTGGTCTCACCGTGTTTAATTCCATTCCGGAATTCTTCCACCTTAACCGCAAATACAAACAAGCCCTGCCTTGTTGGTGTAACCCTCAACAAACCGTTCTGAGTAACAGTTAGGTCAGGCGCACCTTCCATTAAATTGCCACTTTCGAAATTAAATGGCGGTCGAAAGGTCACTAGATTATAGGGCCTTGGTAACGGACCCGAAAGTGGAATGGCATCAAAGGTATTGGTACTTAGGGGATGTGCTAAAGAGTAAACCAGAGAGTCGCCATCATCATCAATCCCTGCAAAATCTGCATAGTAAAGTTTATTAGGGCAAGCATAGTCACTCAATGGAGGAAATAACCTGGGGGTAGAGTTGATAAACTGTTCTCCGTCTTTAACAACAGGTGGAAACTCAAGATAAAAAGTCTGCCCTGCAGCTTGTGAGCTGGGTCCATCTGGAAAATCACTATAAATATTGGTAATGGTATAGTTTCTGCAGCAACGCTGATAGGTAACATAATAGCCATCAGGATCGGTATAGGTTGCAGCCGGTAAAGAAAGTGTAGCAGTATAAACAAGCTTGGAGGTAACGAGAAAATCTCTTGAACAAGAGGGCTGAGAGTAGGACACGCTTTCCTGCGATACCAAAAACATTGTAATGTCCTGCATAGGAAAATTATCACTCAACCTGAATATTCGCACCAATGCTGTGGCATCTTTGGCCCCCTGTAAGCCATTTACCTCATCGAAGTAAATGATCATGTTTAATCTGTAAGTAAAGCCACTTACATGAAGTAATTCAAATTCTCCACCTACGATGTGGGAGGCGTTTGCAATAAATGAATACAGGAACAAGCCCAAAACAGTAAAAATCCGCTTCATATCTCTCTCTTAGATTTCGAATATAGGCAAAGGGTTGGAGCCCCGAAACTTCTTTTATTCATTATTTTGCGAAGTTTAATTTAGGGAGATGAAAAAAGGTGACCTTATAAATGACTTAAACATTGAAAGCATGGCCGCGGAGGGCAAATGCGTAGGCAGATTGGGTGGTAGGGTGATCTTTGTTGAAGCAGCCGCTCCCGGTGACAGGGTAAATGTACAGGTAACAAAAGTAAAATCGAAATATGCCGAAGCACGTCTAATTGAAGTTTCTCAAGCATCAAATTTGCGTGAAGAGCCATTTTGTTCCCATTTCGGATTATGTGGGGGCTGCAAATGGCAGCATGTAAATTATACCACCCAACTGAAGTTTAAACAGCAGCAGGTTGTTGATAATCTTGAGCGAATTGGTGGATTTGAGCTGCCGGAAGTCAAACCAATTTTAGAGGCTTCTAAAACAACCTATTACCGAAACCGACTTGATTTTACTTTCTCAAATAAAAAATGGCTTACAAAAGACGAAATGCAACGCGAGTTGAGCAATGTGAAACCAACACTGGGCTTTCATGTGCCAGGAAAATTTGACAAAGCTTTTCATGTGACACACTGCCATTTACAGGATAGTCCATCCAATGAAATTCGCAATGCCGTGTTTGATGTTGTAGTAAAAAATAATATTCCATTTTTTGATCTTCGGGAGCAAACCGGATTTTTGAGAACACTGACCATTCGCACAACAAGTACTGGAGAGTGTATGGTGATTCTACAAGTGGCGCATGAAAACTTAGATTGGACTCACGCCATTCTTGATCATGTTTACAAAATTCTTCCAGAAATTACTTCACTAAATTACATCATTAACAACAAACGTAATGATACCTTTTCTGACCTGGAAGTAATCTGTCACAAAGGCAAACCCTATATCACCGAAGAAATGCCGAAGGCTAATAAACCAGGAAGCTTGCAATTCAGAATAGGGCCAAAATCTTTTTATCAAACCAATTCATCACAAGCTTACGAACTATACAAGGCAACATGGAAATTGGCTGAACTAAAAGGTGATGAACTGGTTTACGATTTATACACCGGCACAGGGACCATTGCAAATTATATTGCTTCTTATGTAAAAAAAGTAATCGGACTTGAGTATGTGGCCGATGCGATTGAAGACGCAAAAGTGAATGCTAGAATTAATGAAATTGATAACACAGAATTTTTTGCAGGCGATATAAAAGATTTACTTAATGATAATTTTATTCTTGCTCATGGAAAACCAGATGTAATCATTACTGACCCCCCACGAGCAGGAATGCACGAAGATGTATGCAAAATGATGTTGAAGGTCTCACCTGAAAAAATCGTATACATCAGTTGTAATCCGGCCACTCAGGCGCGCGACCTTAAAATTCTTGCAGAAAACTATCAAATTATGCAGGTACAACCGGTGGATATGTTTCCTCATACTTCACATGTTGAAAACATTGTATTAATGCTGAGAAAAAACTCATGAAAAGCATTTCACTGGTAATACTCGCTGCAGGCATTGGTTCCAGGTATGGAGGTGATAAACAAACTGATGGTTTCGGACCGAACGGGGAAAGCATTATGGAATATGCTATCTATGATGCAATAAAGGCCGGGTTTAATAAAATTGTATTGGTAATTCGAAAAGAAATTCAACAAGAACTACAACAGTATTTTTACAAAAGACTGCCAAAAGGTATTGAAATTGATTTCGCAATTCAAGATATAAAAAGCTTTGTACACAATGAACTTACCATTGAACGCAACAAACCCTGGGGTACAGGCCATGCGCTGCTTTGTTGCAAAGATGTTGTTGATGGTCCCTTCGGATTAATCAACGCTGATGATTTTTATGGTCGTTCGGCCTTAGTAAACCTTTCTGCATTTATTGACCGGCAAAAAGAAAAATATGCGCTGGTGGCCTACACTCTCGCTGATGTGCTCTCTGCTAATGGTCCTGTTTCAAGAGGGGTACTAACTACGGATGATGAAAATAATTTGAAGTCAATCAAAGAATTTACAGGATTAATTGCTGCAAATGGCCACGCAACAAGTTTACTAGACAAACAAGCGAATCTCTCCTTATCCTCATTGTGCTCCATGAATTGCTGGGCTCTTCACCCAGACATTTTTAAAAAGGCAGAAAGCATGTTTAATGAATTTCTGGCCAATCATTCATTTGATGCAAAAAGAGAATTTTACCTTCCTTCCATTGTAGAAGCATTGATTAATGAAAAGAGTGATCAAATAAAAGTATTGAAGGAAGGCAAGGAATGGTTTGGGGTCACTTACCCTGAAGATAAACAAATAGTAAAAATGAAACTTGCACAACTTACAACGGAAGGAAAGTACCCCTCCCCCCTATGGATTGATCTTTTCGAGTAAAACCAAGGGTACTTGTGTTACTTTTTTCTTAACATAATCTATACACACAATGCCTGTTTTTGCTCTGGCAACTTCTTTACCGCTGTCATTCTTTTCAAGTAAATACAGAAAATCAAATCCATACTTGTTAATATCCTGAACGCCAATTTTTACTTTCAATACATCAGCATAAAAAGATTCGCTCTTGTATACAATTGCGGCATCGGCCACAATAATTCCGATCTCCTCAAAAATTTTTACCTCACTCAAAAATCCCATCTTACGAATGAATTGCATGCGGGCCTCGTGTATAATACTGAGTACACTATCGTTTCCTACATGTCCGCCATAATTAAGATCGGTCACACGAATGGCGATTTCAGTTTCAAAAATAAATTTCTGCGGAAGATCAAGATGTACCCTGGCCATGAAAGTGTTAAAAAATGATACTCAAATATGTAAATGCTTTTGCAGAAATAAAATAACACTTCGCTCGGCTCATGTGATTTTGATTAATCAATATCATTAAAAAATTATTGCTTATCCAATGCTTTTTGGTATGCCTTACGGTAATATGAAATCAGGTTTTGCCAATCGAACATAGACGAATGGTTTTCTACCTGGTTTCTTTGATTGATGCGGTCTCTCCTGCTTTGTTTTGCAAATCGGTAAAGCTTATCAGCCAATTGATTAGCAGACCATGAAAAATCATGCTGACCTCGTTCAATCACATGCATACCGAAAGAATCATGGTCGGGCATGTTGTGCAATAAATAATCGCCAAAGCCCGAAAGATCACTGGTAATTGCCGGCACCCCACTAGCCATGCACTCAAGCGGGGTATAACCCCAGGGTTCATAATAACTTGGAAATATACCCATGTGACAGCCCCTTACAAACTGCGCGTACTCTATACCAAACAAGGGGTTAGTGGGAGAAATAAAATCGGGGTGATAGACAATCTTAATATTGTCATGCTCCTTATTAAGCAATTTCCGTTCGTGCAAGGCGCGCAATATTTCGTCTTCGGCAGGATTTTCTAAATCGTGGGTAACCACAGGTGGCTGTTCGGTTGTTTTCCATGATTGAATGGTTCGTCTGTATCTTAATTGCCAGTAGTCCTCTACAAAATGGTTGAGTTGTGGTATCCTGTTTTCTTTATTTGAAACGCTGGCATAAAATAATTTTTTGCCAATTTCTTTTTCTATTGCCTTTGTAACGTGCCTGATTTCGTCCATCAACGCACGAAATTGGAGTATGGAAGCCTTGGCATTTTTAAAAGGCTTCTTTGAAATAAAGAACATCACGATGGTGATCTCGCTTTTCTCTTTTTTGAGCCGGGCGTTTAATCTTGATAAAGCTTCAATGCATAAATCAAAACCTTTGTTCTTGTATTCGAAACGACCCGAAGTAAAAAAATAAAGTGTTTTATCGAGATCAAATGAATAAGAGGGGAAGAAATGACCAATGGTAAACTGATGAATCTCCTCTTTGAAAGTTGCATGCAGGTTTTGAAATTCATGCAAAGCAACAAACCGCTCAATGTTTAAACCATTTGGGGTAATTACATCCGGCACGCGCTTTAACAAGTGCTTACATTCTCTTGCCGTCACCTCACTCACAGTAGTAAATGCATCACAATGCTTGGCAATCATGGATTCAATCTGCACTTCTGCATATATACCAAAATGCTTCGATTCTTTCTCCCAATCAAAAAATGGAAGGTGAGAATAAAACTGAGGAGAATTAATAGCTAAGTACCGGCCAAGTAAGGTGGCATGTGTGGTAAATACGGTTTTGATGGGTTTTTTCTCTTTAACAATATCCAACACAGGCATGCCGGCCATCCATTCGTGAAAATGTGCAATCACTTTATTCTTGTTGATTGCCGATAGTTCAAACAAAAATTCCTTGACAAGAAATGAAAATTTAATTACCTGATTTAATAACTCGTTTGCATCTTGTGTTTGTATCTTATGCTTCTCCCACAAATGGAACTTGATGCTTTCCAGTTGTTTTTTATTTACGCTATCTATTTCTACTAGAACTACTTTGGGATTCCCGGTAATCAACCAACGGGCCACATGCACTTCAAAACCTTTTTCCTTTAATTTTTGAGCAGCCTTCCAACAGGGGTCTGTCGCATCAGCAATTGGCTCCAGTTCCGCATCAATATTTTTATTGACGTAGGGGCCGATCATGCAATAATTATCGCCCCAGTCTTTGGCCATAGCAGGTGCTTTCGAGCGTATTACGGTATAAATGCCCCCTACCTGGTTACACACCTCCCAGGAAATTTCAAATAGATCATTATGAACAATCTGCGCCACGGTATACTTTTAAAGGAGGAAGATAGTACAAAAAAACCAGTAAGGATAATCTGTTTTTATTATCATAAATTTCAAACTACATTAAACTCGAATAATAGAAAATAAATTATGAACAAATATGTATTTGGCATAGCCATAGTTGCCGCCATGGGCGGATTTTTATTTGGCTTTGATACGGCAGTAATTTCAGGTGCTGAACAAGCCATACAAACCGAGTGGCAACTAAGTGATCTCTTACATGGTTTGGCTATGGCCATCGCATTGTACGGCACAGTACTTGGCGCCATGTTTGGTGGCTGGCCATCTGATAAATTCGGAAGAAAAAACACCTTAATGTTTATCGGTGTTTTGTATACGCTCTCCGCAATTGGCTCTGCCCTTGCTCCGGAAGTGTATTCTTTCATGTTCTTTCGCTTTATTGGCGGACTGGGAGTTGGGGCCTCATCAGTTGCAGCGCCATTATACATTTCAGAAGTATCACCTGCTGCCTCACGTGGCCGATTAGTTGCTTTGTTTCAATTCAATATTGTGCTCGGAATTTTCATTGCCTACATTTCTAATTACTTTCTTGCAGATATCGCTGCCGTATCCTGGCGTTGGATGCTCGGTGTTGAAACTATACCTGCGCTTGCTTTTACAAGTCTTGTATTTCTAATACCTGAAAGTCCGAGATGGTTAATACTTAAGCGCAATGATGTTGTGCAAGCCAGACAAATAATTAGCAAGGTTGAAGCACTGGGTGTTGATGAAATTATCGAGCAAATCAAAAACTCGGCAAGCGAGAGCTTAGAAAAAGTAAGACTATTCTCTGCGAAGTTTAAAACACCATTAATGCTTGCCTTTCTTTTTGCTTTTTTCAATCAGCTCTCAGGCATCAACGCCATCATTTATTATGCGCCCCGCATTTTCAAAATGACTGGGCTTGATACAGGCGACTCTTTATTATCAACAGCAGGTATTGGATTAATTAACCTGGTATCAACCGTTTTAGCCATGCTTATCATTGATAAGATCGGAAGAAAGAAACTCATGTATTTGGGTAGTGTCGGTTTAGTAATTTCTCTTGCACTTATTTCACGTGCATTTTTAAATGAAAGCTTCGATGGTGTGTCCAACTATTTCTTTTTGTACATCGCTTGCTTTGCCATATCGCAAGGGGCAGTTATTTGGGTATTTCTTTCAGAAATTTTTCCTAATGTAGTGCGTGCTTCCGGGCAAGCATTTGGGAGTTTAACTCACTGGGTATTTGCGGCCATCATTGCCAATATTTTTCCTTACATCGCTGCCCAGTTTGAAAGCGTGTATATTTTTGGATTCTTTAGTTTCATGATGGTGCTGCAATTACTATTTGTTTGGATACTCATGCCAGAAACTAAAGGAATTGGCTTAGAAGAGATGCAGAAGCGATTGGGAATAAAATAAATGTTATAAAATACAGGCGCGAGCTTTCGCTCGCGCCTGTATTTTATCTACAATCAATAAAAGAGTAATTATCACTCTTTATTTCCCATGCCCAGCACCAGACCAATAACTGCGCCAGTAAGTCCGCCAAAAATTGTTCCTACAGCCACATCTACCAACATGGCTGTCATGTCAAAGAGATTGTAAAATGCATACATGGAAGTATCAAAAGAAAGTACAAGGAAAACTGAAA
This sequence comes from uncultured Roseivirgaceae bacterium, assembly GCA_964626095.1. Classification (GTDB taxonomy): domain Bacteria; phylum Bacteroidota; class Bacteroidia; order Cytophagales; family Cyclobacteriaceae; genus DAOLDI01. The sequence continues at coordinate 10,129 of CAZVFM010000080.1, forward strand.
TAATCATACCGTTCAAAAATCCCCCGGCTAATGTTTTCACGTTTGCCCAACGATGAAAAATAAAGGCAAAGAATAAACCATACACCAGGTTACTAATGATAATAAAAACAAAATCCGGAGGATCTTTCATCAGACCATCGTACTTAATGGTATGATCCATCATAAAATCCATCAATAAAATACCGTAAATCAGCCAGCCGGCAAAGAAGGCGAATACACCCCCGGCAAGCCCTGCGAGAATAGCTTTTGTGTTCATAGATATTGGGGTTTAGGTTAAATAAAAACGAAAGTTAGTGGTCCTTTTTGGGATTTAAAAAGCTATAAGAAATTGTCTCCTATATGAATACCGGGATGTTTTATTAGATAGCTTAAAAACATTGTCAGGGCAAAAAAAGCTTAGTGGTAAATGCCCGGTGTATTATGACCAGTCATGTTTTAATTATTGGGTCAACAGGTGATAAAATGGAAAAAATCATGAGAGATTTTAAAAGTTTTAACTCACGAACCTTAAAAGAAACCATAAAAAATAATTCGTAAGCAAGTCGCAAGGATTGGCTGATCTGGATGATGGAGCGAGCAGGAAAGAAAAGCAGTCATCATAAAGGCTTTCAATTATGACAGAAAGGAAATCATCCTGTTGAATTATTTGATAATTACATCATGGAACAGAAGCTGGATTACATACACAATAATCATGTTAAGGCGGGTTTTGTTGAAAATTCGAAGATTTTTTATACAGTAGCGCAAGAGACTACAGCGGAATAAAAGGATTGTTGGATATAAAATTTATTGTGTGAGTATTAAGTGGCACGAGCGGATGCTCGCACGAATAAAAGGGGTCTAATAAAAGGGGTAGGGTGGCACGAGCGGACGCTCGCGCCAGGTTAGACTTTTAAGATAAAAAAGGATGGATTGAATTGTGTTATGTAGTTTGATGATTACG
>CAZVFM010000081.1:0-10735 GCA_964626095.1 uncultured Roseivirgaceae bacterium
CTTGCTTCAATTGAAGTCTTGTTCAATTTCTTTTTCGCCCTGCTAAAAAGTTGTCGTATGTGGTCGGATTTTTTATCAAAGATTTGTTGCAATGCGGCATAGTCAACATCAAAAACCTCTTTTAACAAATAGACAGCCCTTTCAAGAGGTTCTAGTTTTGTATTCAAGTATTTAAAGGCTTGATTCAGCTCCAGTTCTAAATCAAACTCAGAAAAATCTGCTTCTTTAAATCGTTTCACCCAATCGGACAGTTGAATATGATCCCAATACTCCTCTTTCTTTCTTTTTAAAGCATTAAGATGATTTAAACAGTTGTTGGTAACGGCAGTAATAAGATAAGCTTTGGTGTTTTCGATGGAATTTTGATCAATGTGCAACCATTTCAGAAAAGTCTCCTGTACAATATCTTCTGCATCAGCCTTACATTTCAGCAGCTTAAAAGCTACTTTATGCAATAAAGGTTGATACAATACTATGGTTTGAGAGAGGTCCACAAATTTGCTGTTAATACTATAGACATAAACAAAGAAGGAGTAAAAAAGATTACTCCCTCTTTGTAAAATTTATTATTCGTTAACTTTTATTATTCAATTTCATCACAGGCGTACATCTTAATCTTTTGCTGCATGGCTCTTTCCTCTTTGTCCATACCCAACTGAAAGTAAATATTTGCAAGCGTTTCCAGAACAATACATTCATCTCCCTTCAACTTTTCGAGTCTTTGCCAATGAGGCAAGGTCTCTGAGTATTTGCTTACCAATAGTTTATCCATCTCTAGCGCCTTTTTTTTATCAGCAGCTGTATTGCCCAATTTGTTCATTTCATTTCTCACTTTGATGGCATCATTAAAATACAAGGCTGCCATATTATATGCAGCATCATAATTTGTTGCATCCACTTTTAAGGCATTTTCATAGTTTTTGATGGCAGCCTCATTTTCACCAACCCTTTCATTTAGCATACCCAGGGCAAAGTGCAAGAGGGTATTGTTGGGTTCAACCTTTATTTCTTCTTCTAATTTATTTCTGGCCTGGTCTACCTTTTCCGTTCTGATCAAAATATCTATCTCTTGTTTAGAAAGATCCCGGTTATCTGGGTATTTTGCCCTTGCATCAGTCAAGGTTTTCAATGCATTATCATAGTCTTCGTTAGTCATATAGTATCTTAAGAGGGATTGATATCCGTCAATTGATGTACCCCCTACTTCAAAATACTCTTGGATTAGTTTATAAGCAGTTTCTTTTTCTTCCAATAATTCAGCAGCCAAGGCGCCATAAAAATAGCCAGTAGTATCTTCAGGTTTTACCAGCGTACACTTTACAAAATTTTTATAAGCACTTTCTAAATCTTCATACTGGTAGTCTTCAACACCTGCTTGAAGATAATACCCCCATAGCATTTCCAGTTGTTGAGAGAATATTACAGGATAACCCGTTTGGTCAGGTGTATAGTATTCACTGTTGCCTTTTTTAAGTGATTCAGCTTTTTTAAAGGACTCCATAGCAACTTTTAATGCATTGTTGGAAAGTGCGTTATAGGTTTCATTTGAAGTAGTATCTATGGATGCATAAATAAGTCCACGGTAATACCACATTTTTCCATCTGTCATGGTTTTCTCAGAAATTGCACAAAGATCTATCATTTCTTTGGCCTCATCTAGTTTACCCTGATTCCATAAAGTATGTGCTTTACCGGTATTTGGTTTGAGCGCTTTTTGTGCGAATAATAATCCTGGAATAATTACCAGGCCCATTAATATTAATCGTTTCATTGTAAGATGTATTTTGTGTTTTTGTTAAGTTTTAATTTCTGTTGGTTCTACTTCAATGTTCTCAATTTTAGCCACGGATGAAATCTCATCATCTTCATTTAATTTGATAAGCCTCACTCCTTGTGTCGCCCTTCCCATTACCCTCAACTCTTCTACTTTCATTCTGATAGTAATGCCCGATTTATTAATAATCATTAACTCATCTGAATCAGTCACTTCTCTGATTGCAACAAGCTTGCCAGTTTTACCCGTAATATTAAGGGTTTTTACTCCTTTTCCACCTCTTTTTGTAATACGGTAATCTTCAATAGATGATCTTTTGCCGTAACCCTGCTCGCTTACCACCAATAAATCGGCATCTGCCCTGCTGATACAAACCATTCCGATAACCCTATCGTTTGCTCCTTCCAGGGTAATGCCCCTTACTCCTGAGGCCATTCTACCCATGGGCCGAACATCTGATTCGTTAAATCTGACAGCTCTACCCTCGCTTTTTGCAATGACAATTTCATTGCTTCCATTGGTAAGCGCGGCTACCAGCAGTTTGTCACCTTCCTTGATGGTTATGGCATTTATACCATTGGCCCGAGGCCGGCTGTAGGCTTCCAGGGTGGTTTTCTTTATGGTGCCGTGTTCTGTACAAAGAATGACATAATTCTTGTTTACAAAATCAGGGTCAGCAAGATTCTTTACATTAAGAACAGCCCTTACTGCATCGCCCGGCTCAATATTGATCAGGTTTTGAATTGCCCGTCCTTTTGACGTCTTGCTTCCCTCGGGTATTTCATAAACCTTTTTCCAGAAAGCTTTACCAAATTCCGTGAATATCAACAAGTAATGGTGGTTTTGCGCAACAAAAAGATGCTCTGTAAAATCGTCTTCTTTGGTACTTACCCCTCGGGCACCTACACCACCTCTGCCCTGCGTGCGGTATTCGGAGAGTGAGGTACGCTTAATATAACCTTGTTTGGAAATAGTGATGACCATTTCTTCATTGGGCACCATGTCTTCCATGGTTATTTCATCATCCCTGTGTACGACTTCCGTTCTGCGGGCATCTCCATAGCGTTCTTTCATCTCCTGTAACTCATCTTTGATAATGCCCATTCTCAAAGATTCATCTTCCAGCACGTTTTTAAGGTGCGCAATAAGGGCCTTTAATTCGGCATACTCTTGTTCGATCTTTTCTCGTTCAAGTCCGGTAAGGCGTTGTAAACGCATGTCCAGTATGGCCCTGGCCTGTAACTCACTCAGGCTAAATCTTTCAATTAAGCCTGTCCGCGCAGTTTCAGGATCTTTGGATGCCCGAATCAAGGCTATTACCTCGTCAATATTATCAAGTGCTATAAGGTAGCCTTCAAGGATATGTGCGCGTTTTTCAGCTTCATTCAGATCATACTTCGTTCTACGGATAACGACCTCATGTCTGTGCTCAACAAAATTCTTGATGAGTTCTTTCAAGTTGAGCGTTTGTGGCCGGCCCTTAACAAGTGCTACATTATTTACTCCAAAGGAGGACTGTAATGCAGTGTATTTGAATAAGTTATTGAGTACTACGTTGGCGATGGCATCTTTCTTCAAATCATAAACAATACGCATGCCGTCACGGTCGGACTCGTCACGTATATCTGAAATGCCTTCTATTTTCTTTTCGTTTACAAGTGCGGCAGTTTTCTCAATCATCAGCGCCTTATTGACCATGTAGGGAATTTCCGTGATGATGATCTGCTCGCGCCCATTGGCCAGGCTTACAATTTCAGATTTTGCCCTGATCACAATGCGTCCGCGACCGGTGAGGAAAGCATCTCTTACGCCCTGGTAACCATAGATAATGGCACCGGTTGGAAAGTCGGGAGCGGTAATGTGCTTCATGAGCTCTTCAATACTGATCTCATTATTGTCGATATATGCGGCAATACCATCTACTACCTCCGTGAGGTTATGCGGAGGCATATTGGTGGCCATACCTACGGCAATGCCGGATGATCCATTGATGAGAAGATTCGGGATTTTTGCAGGGAGTACCGTAGGTTCTTTCAGCGAATCATCAAAGTTGGGCTGGAAGTCAACGGTTTCTTTATTGATATCCGCCAGTAATTCTTCGGCAATCCTTCTTAGCCTTGCCTCTGTATAGCGCATGGCTGCAGGTGAATCTCCGTCAACCGAACCGAAATTTCCTTGTCCGTCAACCAAAGTATAGCGCAACGACCAATTTTGGGCCATGCGTACCATGGTGTCGTACACTGAGGTATCTCCATGCGGGTGGTACTTACCGAGTACCTCCCCGACTATCCTGGCAGATTTCTTATATGATTTGTTATAGTTTACACCTAATTCCTGCATCCCGAAGAGTACCCTGCGGTGAACAGGTTTAAGACCATCTCTTACATCAGGTAGGGCTCGCGATACAATTACCGACATCGAATAATCGATGTATGCACCACGCATTTCTTCTTCAATATTGATTGGTATAATGCTTTGTCGGCCAGTAGGCTGACCTTCCTTATCTTCTGCCATTTAAAGCGCTTTGGTAGGGTTATTTTTAGGCTTGCAATTTAGAAAAAAAACTGCGTTAAACAGCGCATTATCAGGCTTTTCAGTAAGGATTTAGCTTATTTTTATTTTTCCATTTATAGCGTATCAAACGGGGGTAATTTTCGCCATAATAAGGGTTCTGTTTTTTGTAAATGGGGTGCATTTTACTTCTTACCACCAGGTTGCCATGACGGTGGTCAACTTGAGCATGGCAGTTACTTATTTTACACCTTCTCAACTCAGGAATTCTAACAACCGCACCGAAATTGATGAAGGCACTTGGGTAGGTATGCCTTATAATTGAACTGGTTTCCGGGATGGTAGTATTAAAGCTTTTCCATTCTACAGAAGGCCTTACAAATAGGCGGAAATACTCAGACATTTCTCTTTCAAAATTGAGACCAAGGTTAATGTAGGGATTTCGCTGAATTACATCGCTATTAAAATTCCTACCAAGATTTATAACCCCAACATTGAAATCAACCGATAGATTATATTCATAATAGTTGAATACTTTGGCTCCTCCCAAAACAAAATATCTTCTAACGAAAGCCCCAGATACGCCCGATTGAAAGTTAGTAATTTGATCAGTAAAATCAATTGGCTCAAATTCTCTGATACGCATATACTCAAAGGATAATCCTCCACCTAACCTAAATCGATCGAACTCGAAATGTACACTTAACTTTAGGGGAATGTTGAGACCTTTGCTTTTAAAACCTAATTTAGCTGTGTCAGCATTGACCAAAAAATCAGCTATTCGCAGTGTATCCTGAAGGGCGATAGTATTGAACCAGTTAGCGTATTGGGTTCCCGGCCCAACATCAGAAATAAATATAACCGGTTGACTACCATTTTCCTGAATCAATCCAAACCCCTCGAACCTATGCCGGTAATAAGTTCTACCATAACCCGTGCTAAAACTAAAATGAAGTTTACTTAGCAAATCCCTGAAACTATTTTTCATAGGGTCAGCATAAAAATACTCCAATGGAATACTGGGCTTGTCCTTTTGGGCATATGCATGCTTTGTACTTAGGAACAAGCAACAGATTAAAGCAATCGATATATTAAAGCCTGTACGCAAAGTGTACTTATTTGACCTTGAATGTATTTAAGAACAATTGTATAAAAGCTGCATTAGCCAGGTCCATTTTATTGGCGATATCCTTTATCTTTTCAAATTCTACTTTACTTACTCTCTTCTCGGTTACAATATCTGATTCGCCTTTAATGAAAATGGCGGCAATGAATCGAACAAGTATATGCGGAACCTTCATGCTGGCCAGCACAAATTGTTGTTCAGTTGAGGCATTCGGAGAACTTGCTTTAGTTTCTACCTCATCCATTGAAAAAGTTTCTGACATGCAAAGCTTAATGAGATCATAAAACCTAAGTTCCCATTGTGCAAAATTCTTAATCAGGTACTTCATTGCATCCGACACCGGGTCTTTCGACAAAACGAATCCTCCTTTCGACATGCGTCTGGCTTTCTTGTTCAATGAAATCTCTTCTAAAAAGCCTATACTTCCATCGGCCAATGCAATGCCAATGGTTGGTGTCATCATGACCAGGGAGAGGAAATCGTGCTCACTGATTTCCAGGTATTTGGCCTCTTTAAGTATAAAGTCCTTTTTGGTTTTGATCACGGCCTCCTTTACAGCCGGAATTTCCACCATGGCAGCTATCTCATTCTCTGTGAACATCAGTTAAGATTAATTGATAAAGCTCTAAAAATAGATAAAAATACTTGTTTCTGGGCCTCTGTATTAAAAGCATTGGGGTTTTATAGACCACTGAATTAGCCTATTTCAAGGTTAATCTCAAGGTATAGCTCGATGATTGGCTTAAAATAGTTGACTCTCCAGAGAGGAAAAAGTATGAAAGAGGGTCTCTCCTTTCCTCACTTTGTATTGAAAACTGTAATTGGAAGTAAGCGCTGTACGGCTATTGTTTAACTCAAATTCTACCTCATTGATGCCTTCGGAAAATGGCAATCTGGTATAATGAATACTATAAGGCAATGTTTGCCAATTGCGCGTATCGGCTTTTTCGGTAATCGCATTGAAAAGGCCCAATACCGCACCCAGGTTTTCATCTTCTTTTCTTAACATCAACTCGGTAGATTTTTTAATTGCGGCCCTTGCCAAGGATTTTCCAAATTCAAGGTGCATTCTTTGTTCAAGTGTATAAAAGGCAATCTTATTGATGTCCTGGGCTAATTGTAGTTCAAAAGTTTCATTCCTTGTACGTACCCTTCCTCGGTTGAAAACAGGTTTTCGTTCTACATATTTTGGAAAGGCTACCCTGAATACCTGCATTCTGGCCAGAGAAGTTTTTTCATTCTCCTGGTAATCGCCTAACCAAAATGGAAAACTCAAATTCATTTGTTCATTGTTAAAGACAACAAAACCATTTCGGCTATGGTCCATAATAAAGTTAAGTCCCCACTCTGCCTTATAAGGGGCGAGTCCGTTGTGCCAAAAGAAAATCAATGAGGCCTCTGATTGTTGAAGGCTTTGCGGATCAATGTCATTGAATTCCTTTTCATAATACTGGTACTCCTCTCGCAAACCACTTAGTCGTGCACTAAGTAATAGGTCTTTTCTCAACTGCTCGGGTGCAGGCAAACTAAAAAGTCGGTTATAATCATCCTGATAAATGTTGTAAGCATTTCTATATGCGATAAATGCATTGTTATGGTCGTTGTTAGCCTGATAAATAATTCCCATCAGGTTGTGGATAAAGGCATCGCGACTGTATTTCTTGTCGGAGGTATACTTATCACTTAATTGATTGAGTCGGATATTCAACCTGCGGCATTCTACCAAAGCAGCTTCGTATTCACCCATCTTCATGAAATTGATGGCCTTATAATACAGCAAAAAAAGATGCTCGTGGTCTTCACCCCTGTACACCACAATACCAGGATTACTCAGGTAGGCTGCAGCTTCGTTAAAGTAATTAATGCTATAATCTTCACCAAAAATATAGGCCTTTTCCAGGAACTCATTGCTGGCCTTGTACTCGCCCATCATGCTGTAGACAAGTCCTTTGTTTACGTACATGAGAAAGCGATCTCTGGTATATGCTCTTTGGTTAGGCGTATTTTCAATGGCCTCTAATGCGGCTTTAAGGTTTCCGCGTTCAAAATTGCGATTGAAATCGTAAGTCAGTTCATAGTGCGTTGCGCAGGCTGCAATAAGTAAGCCCAGGATAATCCATGATATTTTGCTGCAACTTTTCATCAACTGTACCTGACATTAGTTTCTGATGAACTTCTTTATTTCGTGTTGACCATACCATACCCTTCTGTTTGTTTCTACATCGGTGAGATACAAAGTAGTGATGTAGTTTACTACTCGTCTGCGATCATATACATCTGTTTCAGAGGTCATTTCACCAAACAACATAAGGTTCGCGCCTGTTTCTTTTCCCCATTGCGCAGCAGTTTCGGGGCTGGCAAATTCTTGCTGCATGGCGCGTTCTTTTCTCAGCTTATCTCTGAATTCATCAGACTCCACTAAATCAGCAATACCAGAATTGAATATGGCCATTTCAAAACGCTTGATATAGTTGGCGGCATCAATGTGTTCGCTGGTACGATTTTGAATGTCACCAACAATAATGGTTATTTTTCTTTCCTTCTCCTTCGCATAAGATTTAAAACGTTCGCTGCTCAATATATCGCTGATCATTTTTTCTGCCACAGTACGGGAATCTGTGTCGTTCCACCTACCACTTAAATCAATGGATTCATCCGGACTAATCCTGGTTACGGTGCGAGTAGAACAAGTGCTAAGTAAAATCAAAGTAAAAAGTAGAACAAAGGGTCTCATATGCAATTGTTTATCAGCTAAAATTCAAAAATCAAGCCGAACTATTTAAAAAGCTTAGCTATATTTTAATTTATTGATTTCAAAGCAGCAATCACGCCAACGGGATCAGTTGAAGAAAACACAAAGTTACCTGCAACCAAAACATTTGCCCCGGCTTCCAGTAAGGCTTTAGCATTTTGTTGATTTACACCCCCATCAATTTCAATTAATGCCGATGAATTACTTTTTGCGATCAAGTCTTTTAATTGCTTTACTTTACTGTAAGTAGATTCAATAAATTTTTGAGCCCCGAAACCAGGATTCACCGACATCATACATACAAGGTCAACATCAGCAATTATATTCTCTAATACGGAAATTGGAGTATGGGGGTTGATGGCTACTCCTGCTTTTGCACCCAGCGATTTTATTTGTTGGATATTTCGGTGCAAATGCGGACAAGCCTCGTAATGTACGCTGATTACTTCGGCACCCGCTTCACGGAATGCTTCAACATATCGCTCAGGTTGCACAATCATCAGGTGAACATCTAAAGGCTTTTTACTGTGCTTGTGAATAGCGATGGTAACGGGAATACCCATAGAAATATTGGGAACAAAAACACCATCCATGATATCTATGTGTACCCAATCGGCTTCACTTTGATTAATCATTTGAATCTCTTTCTCAAGATTGGCGAAATCTGCTGCGAGAATTGACGGAGCTATAATGGGTTTGTTCATAAATTAAATTTGCTCAAATATAGGCGCTAGAATTTGGCCCATCGAATTTGAAGATAAAATCTAATAAGTATATATGGAAATTTTATTGCTTTATCCATCTTAGAGTTTGTCTGCCCGAATTGCTTCTTATTTGAATCAGGTAAATTCCATTACTAAAACCTGAAACATCCAATACGTATCTCCCATAATTCAAAGAAGGATCAATCGTATACCTGGCCAATTGCTGACCGGCAGAATTAAGGATATTTACCGTCAGCTCCCCATTGTTATCAGCGATACTTCTAATATTCAATTCACTTCCGCTGGATGGGTTGGGATAAATACTAAAAGCTTTTTTAAGGAATTTGTCTTCTATCCACTGACTGGCTTTTAAGAAATCGGGTATGCCATGACCCATTAAGATATCCGCATTAGTAAACATGGAGCCGGAACGGATGAGTGCCTCTTTTATCTCTGCATTACTAAGTTGTGGATAGGCTTGCCATAAACCTGCTGCGAGCGATGCAACTAATGGAGAAGACAAAGAGGTTCCACTAACAAAAACTTCATTACCGGCAGCATTGATAACTGCTGCACCTAATCCTAAGGCCATTAAATCAGGTTTTATGCGATTATCGGCCGTAGGACCTGTTGAACTCAAAGTAGCTCTCAATCCTGTTTCAGAAACTGCTCCAATGGCCAACACTTCTGCTACGTCTGCCGGTGCAGTAATGATCTTCCAGTTATTGTTGCCATAATTTCCTGCGCTGGTAACCACAAGCATTCCTTTTTGACTGGCTATTCTTGCAGCCTTTGAAATTACGGTTGTTTGGCCGTCCATATCAGCAGGTGTATAGTCCATTGCAGGATCATCAAACCAGGAATAGCCCAAGGATGAGTTGATGATGTCCACTCCCGCACTATCGGCACGCTCTGCTGCCAATAACCAATTGTATTCTTCAATTCTGTATTCGGTTGCTGCATCTTCCGTAACGTAAAGTGAATACTCAGCCATGTAAGCCGCGCCTACAAAAATGCTTTCACGATAGGCAGCCATGGAAGAAAGTACCATGGTACCGTGTTGACTGTATTGAAAGGGATTATCTGTATTACGAACAAAATCGTGCACATCTTTTATCCTATTCTGATCTCTTAACAAAGAGAAGTATTGATTCGCATCAACGCCAGTATAACCACCATCAAGCAGGGCAATATGAATACCTTCTCCGCGAAAGCCTTCTTCGTGCATATCGCCAATTCCAATCTGAATCAATTGCTTTGATGAATTCACCCCCAGGTCTACATCCATTTCTTCCTCTTCAAATTTGTTGCGCCCGTTTTTAATCAGTCTTTCATTAGGTGCTACATATTCAACTTCAGTTACAAATGTCAAGGCTTCAATGGCATTAATTTTTGAAGCTTCTGTTTGAATGAGCAGTGCATTAAACCAACGTGAAGTGTAAAACACATCTACTCCCAATTCGCGGATGGCATTGATGTAACTTTGACTTACCGGAAGATCTTCCTCTGTTACTTTGAGACCTTGTTTGAGTCTGCGCTGGATGGCCTTTGCGGATAAAAAAGTCTCAGGGCTATTGATGTTATGCGCAGTTCCGATTTTATCTCTAAGAAAAACCATGTACCGCTGTTGCTGAGCAAGGGAAAGGTTGCATATAAACAGTAACAATATAATGATAGTGTTCTTCAAGATTTGAGTTTCATCTTTACAATTCTTCCCTGCCTTATTTGTTGTTGTCCCAAACAATTGGGCGCAGTACAGTATTCCAAAATTGTAGACTCTTTATACACCATTCCAAGATTTCTACTGTATACCTCTAATCGTTTGTCGAGCATAACAATAAAATCCTGGTTATCGTTTTGCAGTACAA
>CAZVFM010000082.1:0-1946 GCA_964626095.1 uncultured Roseivirgaceae bacterium
GTTGAACCCCCGACCTTTGGGTTATGAATCCAACGCTCTAACCACCTGAGCTACCTCGCCAAATTTTAATCAATATTTCAATTTAAGTTGAATCCCCGTCCGCCTCCCGAAGTATCGGGATGGCGGATATGAATCCAACGCTCTTCCCGAAGCTTCGGGACACCTGAGCTACCTCGCCAAATCCTTTAAATAGGTCGCAAACTTAGAGTTTTGGGCCGATTTCCACAATAGATGTTTTTTTTATTTTGATCGTCTCACAAAAATCATCTAAATTCCAAACAGAAGATGAATAGCATGACCAAACAGCGCTTCATTGCCGATTTTGAAATCAATGCTTCTGTAAAGATGTTGTACCCTTATATCTTTTCTGCCAGCGGACTTTCGCAATGGTTTGCCGATGATGTGAAGATTGATAACGAAGATAAATCCTATAATTTTATTTGGGATAATGATAATCATAAAGCCAAAATGGTGGCACACAGATTAAATCATTATGTGAAATTCGAGTTCTTATCTGATGTGGATGATGAAGATCCATCATACGTTGAATTGCGTCTGGAACAAAATGAGCTTACCCAAACTGTTTTTTTACATATCGTAGACTACTCAGATTTTGATGATCTTGAAGAATTGAAGGATCTATGGCATAGTCTTGTGGATGCACTCAAAGCGACTGTTGGCGGATAATTTTTTCTTACTCAGTTTTGGTGCGTAATTTGCACTGCATTCGCGCTGATTAGCCCATGAAAAAAATCGATAAACTGGTACTGATTGCCTTTACAGGTCCTTTTATCCTGACATTTCTTGTTGTAGTTTTTATTCTGCTTACCCAGCACATGCTAAAATATTTTGATGACCTTGTGGGTAAAGACCTGGGTCTGGATGTTTTCACTCAATTACTTTTTCATTTCGCTGTGTTCATGACACCGGTAGCCATGCCCTTGGCTGTTTTACTTTCATCATTGATCACTTTCGGTAACTTAGGAGAACATTTTGAACTAACTGCAATTAAAAGCGCAGGCATTTCCTTGCAGCGAACACTCTTACCTATATTCTTGATGGTATTGATGTTGACGGTCGCTGCATTCTACATCAATAATTACCTTGTTCCTAAATCAGCGCTTGAGGCATATAGTCTACTCTATGATATCCGTCAGAAAAAACCTGCACTCGATTTGAAAGAGGGCGCGTTCTATAACGGTATACCTGATATCAGCATCAAAGTAGATCAGAAATTTCCTGATAACATTACCTTAAAGTATTTAACTATTTATGATCACCGGAAAGGGGATGGGAATAAAGAGGTAATAAAAGCCGATTCAGGCTTGATGAGTACCATACTTAATGATCGTTACCTGAAACTTGAGTTGTTTGATGGGTACAATTACTCAGAAGGTACTTCTGCAAACTCAGAATTATCGGGTGGAAAAGCGAGCACCGATTCATATACAAAGAACAAATTTGACCGCTCACAAATTATCATGGATCTTTCTTCATTTGCTTTTGACCGTACAGATAAGAAATGGTTTCAAGGTAATCGCTTAATGAGAAACCTCACTGAATTGGATGGAGATATAGATTCATTAAACAGGCAGTTATTAAGTCAACATTCAAATTTGTATTACGGAAGAAATACCTTTTTTAACTATCACCTCAGGGAAGACTCTTTAATGATGCCCAAAGCAGTTTATGATGAAAAGCGCAAAAGAGATTCTTTAAATCAGGTCCAGATGGATTCAAGAACAACTGTGGTGGAACCACAAGAGCCGATAAGAAAAGTGAAGATGTTGCCCGGTACGACAGAAGAAATCAAAGTCGTTTATGATGGAAAAGCAGAGAAGGTGAAGATGAGTTCAAACATACGAAGAATGAATCCTGATTTTGATTACAAGAAATTAGATAGTACAAGCACTGCGCATTACAATAAATTGATTGATAGCCTGATC
>CAZVFM010000082.1:2046-10557 GCA_964626095.1 uncultured Roseivirgaceae bacterium
GAAATTAGATAGTACAAGCACTGCGCATTACAATAAATTGATTGATAGCCTGATCTTGCCTACAAAAAAGATAGAAGTCAACACCCTCGCTGCAAACAATGCCAGACAAGCCAAGCAGTACATATACAATCAAAACCTGACCATAGAGAATTACAATAGGGAGCTGAATATATTCGGAATACAATGGCATAAAATTCTGGCCAATTCGGTCGCCTGTATTATTATGTTTTTAATAGGTGCGCCATTGGGTGCTATCATAAAAAAAGGTGGTCTGGGTATACCTGTTTTAGTTTCTATCTTCTTCTTTATTATTTTTTACTTACTCAGCAACCAGGGAGAGAAATGGGCCCGTCAGGATGCCATGAGTGTATGGTTGGGTATTTGGGCAGCCGATTTAATTCTGTTGCCCATCGGACTGTTTTTTTTAAGGCAGGCAAGGATTGATGCCCGACTTTTCGATGCCGATTACTATAGCATAGCCTGGGATAAGCTCAAAAACTGGCTAAAACCGGAGAAAAAGCTTCATGCAGATTAGGCTAATGTTTGGGAATTGTAAGTATTCACCTTACTTTTGCGCCTTAATAAAGGAAAATTATAGACGATGTTAACAACAAACCAGAAGCAAGAGATTTTTAAGAAGCATGGAGTAGCCAAAAAAGCGGAAGATACAGGCTCTCCAGAATCTCAAATCGCGCTATTCACCACCAGGATTAACGACCTTACTGCGCATTTGAAAACAAATAAGAAAGACTTTTCTACCCAATTGGGCTTGATGAAATTGGTAGGTAAGCGCAAGAAACTACTTAACTATCTGCAAAACATAGATATCAATAGGTATCGGGCAATACTTGCCGATTTAGAGCTTAGAAAATAAGCATTAAGACAATTATACTTAGGGAATTCAATCAGGATTCCCTTTTTCACTTTATCAAGATAGGGTAGCCATTACATTTTTACCCTTAAAACAAAATTTTATGAGACCCCAAGTAATATCAAAATCAGTAAAACTGCCCGATGGCAGAGAAATTATTGTAGAAACTGGTGAATTGGCGAGACAAGCCGATGGTGCTGTATTAGTTAAAATGGGTAAAACCATGGTGTTAGCAACAGTAGTTGCTTCAGAAAAGGGTAAGGAAGGTGCAGATTTTCTTCCGCTTGCCGTAGATTACCAAGAGAAGTTTGCCTCTACCGGAAGAATACCCGGTAGTTTCATGAAAAGAGAAGGTAAACTATCAGACTATGAAGTTCTTATATGTAGGTTAGTTGACCGCGCTATACGTCCCTTATTTCCAGATGATTATCATGCTGAAACTCAAGTAAGTATCATGTTGGTTTCTGGTGAACCGGCAGCATTGCCAGATTCTTTGGCCGCTTTTGCAGCCTCTGCTGCCCTTACTATTTCAGATATCCCATTTCAAGGACCTATTTCGGAAGTGAGGGTAGTAAAAGTGGATGGTAAGTTTGTGATTAATCCGGGTATGGAAGAAAAAGAAAGGGCTGAAATCGATTTGATGGTGGCTGCTTCTGAAAAAGAAATATTAATGGTGGAGGGTGAACTGAAAGAAGTTTCGGAAGCAGAAATGCTTGAGGCGCTTAAGTTCGCTCATGAAGCCATCAAAGATCAGTGTCGCTTACAAAGTGAACTGGCCATTCAGCTAGGTAAAACAGAAAAGCGCAGTTACGATCATGAAGTGAAAGACGAAGCCTTACGTGACGAAATATTTAAAATGTTTTATGACAAGCTTTATGAAACTGCCTCCCGGTGTATTGCAGAAAAAAAGGAGAGGAGTAAGGCATTTAAACAACCTTTAGAAGAGTATCTTGAATCACTTCCTGAAGATACCGAGATCAATAAAGACTTGGTGGCCAGGTATTATAAAGAAGTACAAAAGAAAGCAAGCAGAGACTTGGTTCTGAATAAGTCGGTACGCTTAGATGGAAGGAAGACAACCGAAATAAGAGAAATCTGGAGCAGTGTTGACTACCTGCCTGCCACCCATGGCTCTGCATTATTTACCAGGGGTGAAACACAAGCACTCACTACGGTTACATTAGGTACCAAGCTCGATGAGCAAATTGTTGATGGTGCTATGTATGAAGGTTACAGTAAATTTCTATTGCATTACAATTTCCCTGGTTTTTCAACAGGGGAAGTAAAACCCAATCGCGGACCCGGAAGACGTGAAGTAGGTCATGGCAATTTGGCCTTGCGTGCATTAAAGCAAGTACTCCCGGACAATAATCCTTACACGATTCGAATTGTATCAGATATACTTGAATCGAACGGTTCGTCATCTATGGCTACCGTATGTGCAGGTTCATTGGCTTTGATGGATGCCGGCTTACAAATCAAATCACCGGTATCCGGCATTGCCATGGGTATGATCTCTGATAGCTCAAGCGGTAAGTATGCCATTCTTTCTGATATACTTGGAGACGAAGATCACCTGGGTGATATGGATTTTAAAGTGACAGGTACTGAGAAAGGGATTACTGCTTGTCAAATGGACATGAAAGTAGAAGGGCTTTCTTATGAAGTTTTAGCTGAAGCACTAAATCAAGCCAAGGAAGGTAGACTTCATATTCTTAACGAAATGAAGAAAACTCTTGCGGCTCCTAATGCAGACCTGAAACCACATGCGCCACGCTCCGTAATTTTAGAAGTCGAGAAAGAATTCATTGGAGCTATTATCGGACCGGGCGGAAAAATAATACAAGACATTCAGAATACTACGGGAGCTACTGTAGTTATTGAAGAAGTAAATAACAAAGGGGTGGTATCTATTTTTTCTACAAACCAGGAAGCGATGGATAAAGCACTGAATCGGATCAAGGCCATTGTAGCCATTCCTGAAGTAGGCCAGGTGTATGAAGGAAAAGTAAAATCCATTATGCCTTTTGGTGCATTTATTGAATTTATGCCCGGCAAAGATGGGTTGTTACATATATCTGAGGTGAAATGGGAAAGACTTGAAAGCATGGAAGGAGTAATGGAAGTTGGAGAAGAAGTAAAAGTAAAACTGGTGGAAGTCGATAAGAAAACCGGTAAATTCAGGCTATCAAGAAAAGTACTTTTACCTAAACCGGCTCCAAAAGAACCTACAGAAAATTGATGTAGGAATTGAATTTTAAGTTATAATTGTTCGAGATTCGTAAAGCATTTAGCAGCGATGAGACAACTTAAAATCAGTAAACAGATCACCAACAGGGAAAGTCAGTCGCTTGACAAGTACCTCCAGGAAATCGGTAAAGTTGATTTACTTACCCCGGATCAAGAAGTTGAACTAGCCAAACGAATTAAACAGGGCGATCAAATTGCTTTAGAGAAACTTACTAAAGCAAACCTGCGCTTTGTAGTTTCGGTTGCCAAGCAGTACCAGAACCAGGGTTTGTCATTAGGCGATTTAATTAACGAGGGAAACCTCGGACTTATCAAGGCTGCACAGCGATTTGATGAGACGCGTGGTTTCAAATTTATCTCCTACGCAGTTTGGTGGATCCGCCAGTCGATACTTCAAGCCCTTGCGGAACAATCGCGTATAGTACGGTTGCCTTTAAACAGGGTAGGTTCATTGAACAAAATATCCAAAACGTTTTCTGAGTTGGAGCAAAAGTTTGAGCGCGAGCCATCACCCGATGAATTGGCTGAGGTATTAGATGTCACTACTTCTGAAGTAATCGATACAATGAAAATTTCAGGACGGCATGTTTCTATGGATGCGCCTTTTGTACAAGGCGAAGAAAATAGTTTGCTCGATGTGCTGGAGAATGACATGGAGGAAACTCCGGATTCAGAATTAATGAATGATTCACTTCGCAAAGAAGTCCAACGTACTTTATCTACTCTTACCCAACGTGAAGCGGATGTAGTGACTTTATATTTTGGTTTGAATGGCGAAAATGCATTGACACTGGAAGAGATTGGTGAGAAATTCAATCTTACCCGCGAGCGGGTGCGTCAAATAAAAGAGAAGGCTATTCGCAGACTAAGGCATACGTCAAGAAGCAAGGCATTAAAACCTTACCTCGGATAATGACTATTGCAAAAAAAAATTATTGAGGTTCCGGATACTTCGGGACCTTTTTTATGTTAGGAAAATATGGAAAAAGAAAAAGTATTGATTATAGGTTCAGGCCCTGCAGGTTACACAGCAGCTATTTATGCCGCACGAGCCGGACTAAAGCCAGTGTTATACACAGGCGGTCAGCCGGGGGGGCAATTAACCACCACCAATGATGTAGAAAATTTTCCGGGTTATCCGGAAGGCATCAACGGACCTCAAATGATGATCGACCTGCAAAAGCAGGCTGAGCGTTTTGGTACCCGTGTAAACTACGGCATGGTAACCAAGGTTGATTTCTCATCTTATCCACATAAGTTATGGATAGACGATAAACAAGAAGTACTTGCCGAGTCGGTAATTATTGCCACTGGTGCAACGGCAAAATACCTGGGCATTCCTTCGGAAGAGAAGTTTGCCAATAAAGGGGTATCTGCCTGTGCCATTTGTGATGGTTATTTTTACCGTGGCATGGATGTAGCTGTAGTGGGTGCTGGCGATTCGGCCGCTGAAGAATCTACTTACCTATCTAAGCTTTGCACCAAGGTACATTTGATTGTGCGAAGAGATGAGATGAGAGCTTCAAAAATAATGCAACAACGTGTAAAGAGTACAACCAATATTGAAATACACTGGAATACTGAAACCGAAGAAGTATTGGGTGACGAAAGTGGTGTTACAGGTGTGAGGATTGTAAATAATAAGACCGGTGAAAAAAAGGAAATTCCAGTGAAAGGATTTTTCCTGGCGATAGGACACCAACCCAATACCGATATCTTTAAAGGTTTTATAGATATGGATAATAGCGGGTATATTAAAGTTAAATCCGGCACCACGCATACCAATGTGGAAGGCGTTTTTGCTGTGGGCGATGCTGCGGACAAAGTTTATCGTCAGGCAGTCACAGCCGCAGGTACAGGTTGTATGGGTGCGCTTGATGCCGAAAAGTTTTTAGCAGCAAAAGAAGCAGAATTGATACATTGAGTAATTTAGAACTCAAGACTTTAGCTATTATGATGTAAATAATTTAACTCGTCTGTCGTGCCTTTGAAGGGGTTCGGTGGGCATGAAATAAACACATTAACGCATACAATTGAAACTCAACATACTCGTATTAGCTGTTCATCCGGATGATGCCGAACTGGGCTGTGGTGGTACCATTGCCAGTCATATAGCCATGGGGCATAAGGTAGGTATTGTAGATTTGACCAAAGGCGAATTGGGCACAAGGGGAACGGCAGCTATAAGAGAAGCAGAAGCAGCAGCCGCCTCAAAGATTTTAGGAATAAGTGTGCGAGAAAACCTTGGTTTCAAAGATGGATTCTTCCAAAATAATGAACAACACCAATTAGCGGTGGTTAAAGTGATCAGAAAGTATCAACCGGATATTATTATTACCAATGCCCCTGAGGACAGGCATCCTGACCATGGCCGATCTTCTACACTGATTACAACGGCAGCCTTCATGGCAGGCCTGGCCAAAATTGAAACGACACTGGATGGAGCAAATCAAGGTATCTGGAGAGCAAAACAGATCTATCATTTCATACAAAGTCAGTTGTTAGTTCCAGATATCATAGTGGATGTATCAGCGCATTGGGAAACAAAGTTACGTGCAATCAGGGCCTACCAATCGCAATTCTATAATCCTGACAGTACAGAGCCTGAAACCTTCATTTCATCGCCCGGATTTTTGAAACTTATAGAGAGCAGGGGACATGAATTCGGTTATTCCATAGGAGTTACCTATGGAGAGGGTTTTTTGATAAACCGTAAACCAGGGGTTAAGAACCTTAATAATTTACTTTAGTAAATATTTTTAAGCACCTAATAATCAACTACTTTTTATTAGGGGGCTAATCTATGGCTGAGCCATTTTTCATCTACCAATGTAAAGCATATACGGTCGTGTAACCGATTGGCCCGACCTTGCCAGAACTCAATCATTAATGGGCTGATTTCATAACCACCCCATTGTTTGGGCATTGGAATTTTATCTACATCCTTAAATTTCTCTGTCAATTGCACAAAACGCTCTTCTAGAATAGCCCTGCTGTCTATTACACTGCTTTGCGGAGAAGTCCAGGCACCTATCTGGCTTTCACGGGGTCTGCTATGAAAATAAGCTTCTGCTCTTTCCTGGCTTACCCGGCTGGCTATGCCTTCAATTCTTACCTGTCTTTCCACTTCGGCCCAGAAAAAATTGAGCGCTACAACCGGATTTAGTGCCAGTTCATTACCTTTTTTGCTTTGAACGTTGGTATAGAAAACGAACTTATCATTTTCTACTCCTTTGAGCAATACCATTCTTGCGCTGGGTTTGCCATCAGTAGTACAACTTGCCAAGCTCATGGCATTGGGCTCGGGTACATTGGCTTCTACAGCTTCATTGAGCCATATAACGAATTGTTTTACAGGATCTTTGTCTACCAGGTGCCGATCCAATACTTTATCGCTGTATTCCTTTCTTAGGGCGGATATATCCTTCATTATAAGGGATAAAATTTGTTTGTGTTGAAATGCCTTGCTTTATTGACTCCAAATATTGCTTATTTTATCAATAGCAACAATCAATTGGCTAAACCGTTCAAAGACTAAATGCCGGAGATAGATTTTTTTAAGTACACTAATCAGCTTCAGCCCACCAAAGGGCGATTGCTTATTTCTGAGCCCTATCTGCCTGATCCGAATTTTGAGCGCACGGTAATTTTACTTTGCGAGCACAATGATGAAGGATCTTTTGGCTTTGTTTTAAACAAACCATCGTTGGTTAACGTCAATGAATTGGTAGAAGATTTTACGCGCATTGATAAAGCTGCTTTTATTGGAGGCCCGGTACAGCAGGATACCCTGCATTACGTGCATCGTTTTAGTGAGTTAGATGGTGCCCTGGAGATAACTGAAGGGGTGTATTGGGGTGGCGACATGGATGCACTCGTTAGTGGAATGGATATTGGCAAGTATGACCTACAAGACATTAACTTCTATTTAGGTTATTCGGGTTGGTCGTCCGGGCAGTTAGCTGCTGAATTAGAAGAAGAATCATGGATAGTGAGCGATAAAGTAGATGGTAAATTGTTATTTCAGACCAGTGCAGAAGAACTATGGAAAAGGGCATTGAGCCTTCTAGGTGGACGTTTTGCCGTTTATTCAAATTATCCTAAAGACCCAAGATTGAATTGAAGCATTTTTGTAATTTTACCTATTATTTTTCGAACGATTAAATCATGAGCAAAGAGACAGGACAAAGTGAGGTACAGGAGAAGATCGTTCCGGGGGCTGAAAGCAGTTTAGAGGAAATTGAATCCAATAACAATTTGGCTGATGGCGAGGCTGAGCCTATCTCATTGAATCATGAAGTACATCATGAGGAAGAACTCAACCTGGATTTCACAGGCTTCGGTAAAGAAGAACTGGTAGCATTTCTAAAAGATCAGGCTAAGGATATCAACCTTCACAAGATTGATGGCATTCTTCGTGAAATCAAACCGCTGTACGATGGGATTCACGAGCAGGAAAAAAAGCAAGCCCTGGAAAAATTTATTTCGGAAGGAGGCAGCGAAACTGATTTTGATTTTCGTTTGGATGAGTTAGACATTGCCTTCGATGCCAACTATAAATTACTAAAAGACAAGAAGAATAAATTCTTTAAAGAACAAGAGGCCAAAAAGAGTGATAACCTACAAAGTAAGCAAGAGGTATTAGAAAAGCTACGGGCATTTGTTGATGCCGAAGAAACTAATATCAGCTTCGATACTTTTAAAAAACTGCAGGAAGAATGGAAAAGTATCGGTAATGTACCGGCTGCTCAAGCCAAAACATTATGGGCTAACTATAAGGCATTGGTAGATCGCTTTTATGATAACCGATCTATTTATTTTGAGCTCAAAGAACTTGACCGTAAGAAAAATCTCGAATCAAAACTCGAGCTCTGTGTAAAGGCGGAGAAGCTTGCCGATGTAGATGTAATTAAAACAGCCGTACGCGAGTTAAACGAATTACATAACGAGTTCAAACACATTGGACCCGTTCCTGCAGATGAACAGGAGGCAGTGTGGCAAAGATTCAAAGCTGCCAGTGATGCTGTGTACGCCAGAAGAGATGCCTTTGTTGGAGAGCTGCAAAAAGACCTGAAAGAAAACCTGGTTAAGAAACAAAATTTATGTGAGCAGATTGAGCAATTTGCATCATTCCAATCTGACAGGATTAAACTCTGGAACCAAAAAACAAAAGAAGTATTGCAATTACAAAAGCAATGGGAGGCCATAGGTGCGGTGCCCAGGGCAAAGGCCAAGGAGATTAACAAGCAGTTCTGGTCCTCTTTTAAAGGCTTCTTTAATAACAAAAGCAATTTTTTTAAGAAGCTTGATCAGGAGAGAGATGCCAACCTAAAGCTAAAACAGGAACTGGTTGAAAAAGCCAAAGAACTTAAAGAGAGTGAGGACTGGGA
>CAZVFM010000083.1:0-10479 GCA_964626095.1 uncultured Roseivirgaceae bacterium
TATTTCCGCAGATATTTTGGATAGATTTGAAGTACATCAAAGTGAATTGAAACAAATGATCGATAATTGTATGAGCTTGTTACTCAATAATGCTGTTATTTATTCTCCGGCAAACCGAATGATTGTTTACAAGCTATCCACTGCTTTTGATATTATAGTTGCACACGAAAGAAGGCACTTGAATCAAGCAATGGAAATACTTGATTTGATGCGAAGTAAAAACTCCTGAGTGAAATTCGAGATGAAAAAAATGTTGTTCATTATTTTATTTGCCGCAATTGCTTTGCTGGTCATCATTCATGTTTTTTTTCAGGACCGCTTTATTTTTCAAGTTGAGCGTCTTGACAAAAGTCACTCCTATAATTTTTCGCAGTCTTTTGAAGAGCATTTTATTGAGGTTGAGCCGGGTGTTCATATAAATGCGTTATGGTTTAAGCCGGAGACGAACACCAAAGGACTGGTGTTTTATTTTCATGGCAATGCCGGTAATTTAGATCGCTGGGGAGATGTAGCCGCTGATTTTACTGAATTGGGCTACGAGCTACTCATTATTGATTACCGGGGTTACGGCAAGAGTGAAGGGGAACCATCAGAAAAAGCTTTGTACCACGATGCTGAAGTGGTTTGGACTTGGGCAAAGGAACGCAGTGTTATCGACCGAAAAATTATTTATGGGCGATCCCTTGGTAGCAGTGTGGCCGCTTACCTGGCATCAATAGTTCAGCCCGAATTATTGATACTTGAAACACCTTTTGATGAATTGCGCGGAGTAGTATCTGGTATACTTTATCCGGTTATTGCTGTTTTTCCTTTGAAGTACAGGTTTCCCACCAAAGACCATCTGAAAAACGTACAAAGTAAAATTGTGATTTTTCATGGAACAGATGATCATGTCGTTCCTCTTAAATCTGCACTAAAATTAAAAGAACTGCTCGATGTTGAAGATGAGTTCATCATCATAGAAGAGGCCAGGCATGATAACATCCGTAATTATCAACTATACAGCGAAAAGCTAAGAGAGCTGCTGAACTAGTAAGCCCCTTTCTTTCAGCAGATTTTTCTCTCTCAGAATTAATCTGTAATTTTTCACATGGCCGGGACCTTCATCATAAGCATTGTTTTGCTCTATATCGCCTTGTGCCTGATATTCTATTTTTTTCAGCACTACTTTTTTTTCAGGCCGGAAATGCTCTCATCGGCATTTAAATATCAATACGCCTTTCCCTTTGAAGAATTGAATTTTCATATGAAGGATGGAGGTCGTATCAATGCCATTCATTTCAAAGTACCAAACTCTCGGGGCGTGATTTATTATCTAAAAGGTAATTCAAAAAGCATAAAAGGATGGGGTAAATTTGCCAAGGACTTTCTCAGCAATGGGTACGATTTTTTTATGATGGATTACCGCGGCTTCGGAAAGAGCAGAGGGAAGCGTACACAAAAATTACTTTTTGAAGACGCACAATATCTTTACGATTGGCTGAAGGAACGATACCCTGAGGATAAAATTGTTGTGTACGGCCGCTCATTGGGCAGTGGCATTGCCGCACATGTGGCTTCTAATAATGCAGCCCGTATGCTGATACTTGATTCGCCCTATTTCAGTTTTTATCACAATGCCCGTAGACACGGATTTTTTCTACCATTGAAATGGCTGATGCGTTATGATTTGCGCACAGATCTTTATTTGAAATCTGCCAATTTTCCAGTGCATATTATACACGGTACCAAGGACCGATTGATTTCTTTTAACCAGAGTGAAAAATTAAAGGCCTTGTATCCTGAGAAAATTGAGTTACACGCTATTGAAGGCGCCCATCACAATGACCTTCCACAGTTTCAGGAATTTTACGAGACTTTGTACGACATCCTTTATGTTTCGCCCGGGCAAACAAAATTAAACAGAACCACTTGATAAGATGGAGCATTCAAACACATCGGTCGATTTCAATAGGTTGTTTGATATCCTTACTTATCAGCAAATAAAATATCCGCAGAAAAAGGCCCTAAACTATTTTCAGGCGGGCAGTTGGCATGCTTTTACCATTGATGAAATTCAAAAGAGAGCTGATGTACTTTCCATTTGGCTGATGGAACAAGGTTATAGAAGGGGAGAATGTGTCGCCTTGCTTCCACGCATGGGTAGTCCGCTTTGGATGATTGTAGATATTGCTTGTCAGCAGTTGGGTTTAATACTTGTTCCGATACATCCTACCTCTTCTCTTGAAGAAATGGAGTTTATACTTAAAGAAACGGAAGCGCCATTATGCATTGCGATTGATGAGGGTCTGTATTTTAAAGTACTTTCTTTAAAAGAAAAATTAAATTCACTTCGCCAGGCCTATCACCTGGATAAGAAGGCATCAGGCTATCTGACTGCGATTGAAGGCAAGGGGCAAGACAAGAATTCGTTAAAGGCTTTAGTTGATCAAAAGGCGGCAATTAAACCAGAAGATACCCTGGCAATCATGTACACTTCCGGTACTTCCGGTGAGCCGAAGGGGGTAGTGCTTTCGCATCAAAATGTAGTGAGTAATATAAAATCAATTCTTACATTATTACCACTTCAGGCGGGTGAACGTGTGCTTAGCTTTCTTCCATTCAGCCATATTTTTGAACGCACCAGTTGCTTTGCTTTTATGGCGTTTGGCTTACAGATATATTTTGCGCAAAGCCTTGATACACTTAATCATGATTTCAAAACTGTAAAACCGATTCTCTGCACTACTGTACCGCGCACCATGGAGAAGATGTATGATATTTTACAGCAGCGGAGCTTGGATGGAAATATTTTTAAGCGCAAGCTCATCACATGGGCAATAGAAGTGGGCAAACGTTACAAAACAAGAAGAAGCATTATTGCTTTTTACAGATTCAAATTATTTTTTGCCCGATTACTTGTGCTTAATGTTTGGAGAAGAAAGTTGGGAGGAAGAATCAGGTACATGGTAGTAGGTGCAGCTGCGTTGCGCCCAGAGATTGGAAGGTTGTTCTCAGCTGGGGGCGTACTTACTTTATCCGGTTACGGAATGACAGAGGCCTCGCCTTATATTAGCGTTAACCGTACCGAGCCGGGGCTCAATCGTTTTGGTACCGTAGGTATACCCGTACCCGGTGTAAACGTGCGTATTGATGAACCCAATGAAAACGCTGAAGGCGAAATAATAGTTAAGGGCCCAAATGTGATGCAGGGGTATTTCAAACGACCCGATCTTACCGATGAAGTATTGACTAAGGATGGATGGCTACGCACAGGGGATGTAGGGAAGATGGTGAACAAGCATTTTCTTGTGATTACCGATCGTAAGAAAGACATCTTCAAGACATCAACCGGTAAGTACATTGCCCCGCAAGTGCTCGAAAATCATTTTATATCTTCTGCCTTCATTTTGCAGTGCCTTATCCTCGGGTTCAACAAACCGTATGTTACGGCTTTACTAGTACCCAATTTTGAAATACTGCAAACCTGGTGTGCAGAGCAAAACATACACTGGACGGCCCCACAGTACATGGTGCATAACATTAAAGTAGTAAAGAAAATACAGGAAGAAGTAGACAGGCTCAACGAGCAGCTGCAGGGTTATGAGCGTGTTAAGAAATTTATATTAAGCGAGGGAGAGTGGACAGTAGAGGGTAAGGAGCTTACCCCTTCGTTTAAATTGAAGCGTAATCAGTTAGCAGAGCAATACAAAAGTATGATAAACAAGATGTATAACTGAAATTACTGCAATGCCAATTTTTCATTGGGGCTTAGGCCTATCTCAGTTTCTAAATAAAAAATTGTAGGAGTATTTTTTAGAAAAATGAGGGCAACCAAAGCAATTATACCCAAATTGAAAAGATTGCCGGTGAGCAAACAAACCACACCTGCGGACAAGGACGAAAGCTCAACTAAAGACATTCGGATGAGGTGGCCAGCCTGCAAAGCAGACAGCCTGTTTCTAAAATCTGCCTCTTTGTTCAAAGTATTTTTCATGCTGTTTTTATAAAGCATGGATGAAAGTGGGAGCCCGGCCAACAGGAGCCCTGTTGGTAAGTATAATAGTATTTCATTTCCATCAGTTTCTCCCATTTGTTCTGAAAGCACAAGGTAGCTTACCACGGCTCCAAAAATCAAAGGCATTGCCATTAATGAAAAATGAATTATTCGAAATCCATTAAGGGCGGCTTTTGGGGAGTAGTTGTCCATCGTAGTGGTTTGTTGATATTTAGATTGTCGAATTGCAAAATAAAAATTGTCTATTTTTTTACAACCAATCTTCCGGCAAGATAGGCCATCGGAAAATACGCTCCTGCTAAATCCAAAATAGTAAACCAGGTGGGCGATGGAAGCAGGAAAACATTGGTAATACCTCCTGCAAGGAAAAAGCAAGCAATACCTAAAGCAAATTTCATTTTATGATTCGTGGCAATCAGTGCAGCAATAAGGGCACCCACAAAGGTGCCCAGTGCATGAGCTAAAAATGGCATGAGAAAATGTTTGGGTTCAAACAAATGCATGGATGCCTGCAATCCTTCCATGGTAGTTACATCTGCCCCTTCGGGTGGAGGAATGATAGAACCGCTGATCATGACAATGCCCATGTTAACTGCGCTGCCTGCTATACAACCGGCAATAACCGCCAGAATATTTCTGAAAATGTAATGCATAGAGTTTAAGAGAGAATTAGGTGATTGAAGGTAGAAACTTTACGGTTAAATATTGTGGAATTTTCATTTATTATTTATCCTTACTTACAAAATCCTGTTGTGTTTAATAAGAATGAACTGTTAAGTGCTAATTACCTAAATCCAAATCACAACTTCTAACTCATTTTCAATCTTAACCTGTTCTTTCTTTCTGATTTCGGCTTTAAGCGGAAGTAAATAGGTATTCACTTTTGTATCAAACCAAATGGCTGTTTTCCACTCAGTGTTACCAATTTTTGCTATTGCTTTTAATCTTCCCCAACCTTCTTCTTCCGATTTGAGCGCTTCCCTTATTTCTTTTGCCAATGCTTTTGGAAGAGAAACAAAATACCAGCCACCGGGCGAAGCGTGTTGCCAGGGCTTTGCCTTAAAAGCATATTTGATTTTATGATTCTTTTCCATTTCTATCTCGATGAAGTGCTTTGCTTAGTCAATTTATGTAATTGATGTCGAGTTGCTTGAATAGACAACATACACATCCTGAGTTACAAACTCAGGAAAGCTGAGGGCTATAGAATTTTATCTTTCTTCAAAAAAGTCTTCATCTAATTGCTTAACTTCATATGACTGCTTTATCTGTATACCTACATTATACTCGTGCATTAAGTCAACTAGTTTGTTTCCATCAATTAGAATTATTTTGTGATGCGCATTCTTAGTTTTTTCTTCTGCCCCTTTATCGAATAATGAGGTAGTAACAAAAACACCTTTATTAGTGTCTCCACTCATTGCACCGATAAAGTTTCTAATATCTTTTTCCCTTACTTTGTTTTCATTGAATCTCTTGGCTTGTATATAGATTTTATCAAGCCCAAGTTTGTCTTCATTAATAATACCATCAATACCACCATCAGAGGATTTTGATGTTTCAACAAAATCACCATAGCCCATTTTATTAAGCAAAATCAGAATAACCTTTTCGAAGTAATAGGGATCCAAAGTTTTTAATTTTTCAAGAAGTTCATTTTTTACTTCTGCTTCTATTATTTTAAAGCCGGAATCAATTAGGTCCTGAGGGGAGGCATTTTTAATTTCTACTATTTCCGAAGCACCTTTATTCTGTTTTGATTTTTCTTCATTGTAAAAACTAAATAGACTTGAGCCTTCCTCAATATCTTTCAAGGTTAAGTTGTTTTTATGTTGTAATCCTTTTTCAGTTATCTGAACATATCCTCTTTGTGGATATTTGATATAGCCCCCCTTTTTCAGATAAGACTTCCCCCAAGCAATTCGGTTATGTATTAGAATTTCACCAGACTTTGTTTTTTCATTTAATAGCTCTTCAGATAAATTATTGTAATACTTATCTATCACATGCTTTTGTAAATCTCTAGTATGTAGTGTTTGCCCCTCACTTAAAATATTAAGAATTGGGACAAAAGTTTCGTGGAATTTTGGAATTTCTTGAGTACTCATATTCGATTACTATAAAGGGACCAATTAATATAGTTTATAAATACTCACAGCTCCCTCAGCCAAATATTTCTATAGCTCACTTTACCATCACCATGATCTTGTAATCGCAAAGAGGCTTTGCCGTGTTCCTGATATACCGGCAGACCAATGTACTCGGTAGGCCCCCAGATTTCTACGTTGTTTTGTATCAACACCCCGTTATGTATTATGGTAACACGAGCCGGTGAAATTACTCTTCCGCTTTCACCAAAGCGCGGTGCTGTGTAAATAATATCATAACTCTGCCACTCACCGGGTTTGCGTGCGGCATTCACCAGGGGCGTGTGTTGTTTGTAAACCGAACCGGCTTGTCCGTTAGGATAAGTTTCATTTTCATAACTGTCGAGCACCTGTATTTCATAACGCTCTTGAAGAAATATTCCGCTGTTGCCACGACTTTGACTTTGTCCGCTTATTTCTGCCGGTGAGCGCCATTCAATGTGCAATTGCATATCGCCAAAAACTTGTTTGGTTTTAATATCGCCTTTGCGCAAGACTACCGTCATGGCTCCGTCTTTTACTTCCCATTCCGCTGGCTTACCATCGAGTGTGGTCCAGGCATCCAGGTTTTTGCCATCAAAAAGTACGATGGCATCAGAAGGTGCATCACCTACATTTTTTCCGGGTGTAATTACGGGTGCTTTTATTTCCCATACTTCTGTTACGCTGGGGTCTTTTTGTTGGGCGACACATGATATGCTGATCAGCGCAAGCAAATGCAATACAAACTTTTTCATAAGCAATTATTTTGATGAGTACCGAAGATAGGATTTTTATGCTTTAGGGACAATGTAAATGGCACTGACAATGTATGGTGGCAAAGAAATTTTCTATTGATACTTAACTGTCCCTCTCTTTGAGAGGGCATGAGAAGTGTTATAGTTTCACAGAATCTGGCGTCCTTCTCCGGGGGAGAAGGGTTGGGGACCTACTCAGCAACAACAATAGCAATTTTATCTCCTTTGGCATTAACGGCAAGTCTTGTCATGGTTTTGAGATTGTAATCTGCTAAATCAGCAATTTTTTTCCAGGTTTTGTCTCCGAAGGGATCGCATATAAAAAGTGCGGTGCCTTTGCCCATGAGTATTTTTCTGTCGGCAGTCCAGCATAAATCTTCTGAGTCATCCACCGTAGCTACTAAGAATTCAGATTGATTGCTTTCAGAATTCCAGCGCATGATGCTCCAATTGTTTTCAACAGCTTTGTTGATATAAGAAAAATTTTCTTCACCAGGTATTTTGTGCAACGACCGACCAATACTGGCTGCTATTATTTCTTGCTCATTAGTTTTTAAATTGATGTACTGCAAGGTTTGTGGTCTCCCCAACACAAAAGCAAGCAGGCTGTGTTCGTTGATCCAGCAATGGTAACCAATAACCAACTCCTCTACTACAATTTGAGGCTCGCCACCCTTTAAAGGATATTTCCATAGTAATTGTCGCCCGTTCTTTTCGAGGATGATGGTAGAGATAAATTTTCCATCGGGTGTAAGCGTGGGTGAGTACTCACTACCTGTGCTGTTACTTATTCTCGTCAGTTTACCCGATTTAATTTCATAACGCATGATGTCTGTTTGCTCATCAGCCTGTATGCCGGTATACAAAACATGTTTACCATCTGCGGTAAATGAAGGTTGGTTATCATAACCTGGATTATTCGAAATATTTTTTGGATTGCTGATTTGATACAATCCATCATTTTTAGTGAGATCAAAAAGAAAAACTTCAGAGCCGGGTTGCGCAATAGCTGCAATTTGTAAAATGCTAAAAAGAAAAACACAAACCATCTGAGTGCCTTGTTGTATGAAATTTTTATTTACCAAAAAGGCACTAAGGCTCGAAGTTTTTAATTTATTAAATACCATCATTTTAAAATTAGTTCATGAAATAAGTTTAGCTAAGGCACGCACAGGAAAAGTGCCTACACCTTTGAATTTTGGAGGAATGGCACTGAATAAAAAATGCTGATCAGGCAGGGCTTTTAAATTGCACAAGTGTTCAACAATCAACACCTCATTACCCAATAGCGTGGTGTGTACGGGTCTGCTGTTGCTACGGGTATCATCTATATTATGAGAATCAATCCCCACCAGTTTAACCCCGCTATTAATCAATAATGTTGCGGCATCTTCAGTAAGAAATGGATGGGCATCAAAATATTTTTCGGTGTTCCAGTGCTCATCCCAGTTTGTGTTTACCAACACAGCTTTTCCTTTTAGATCAAGGCCTAAAAAAAAATTCTTATCAATTGCATTGTGCTCACGGTAATTGACACGAACAACAATGCCGGGTAAATCAGTAAATTGTTCAATACTTATTTCAGAGAGATCTTTGCCATCAGCATAGCGATGAAAGGGGCAATCGATATAGGTGCCTGTGTTGGATACCATTTCAATTTTACCAATTTGAAATTCAGTTCCTTCAGCATAAATTTTTCTTGATTCCTCCCGGCTCAGGTAATCACAAATAATTGGTGCGGGCAAGCCCTTATAAGTAATTGTTCCATGTTCAATCACATGGCTTAGGTCAATAAACTTAGTCATTATCAAAAGGCAGGAACGACTTAAATTTATTGTTTGATTTTAAGTTAATAATCACCACACCGTTTTCTCCCTTCTCACCGTATTTGGCTATAGCCGATTCACCTTTAAGTACATTGATTGACTCAATGTTATTCGGATCAATTTCGCCCAATGCGTACCTGGAAACCTGGATGCCAGATACTATGAATATGGGGCCTGCCTCAAATAAAGTAGCCAGGTCTTTGTCTTCGCGATTCCATTTGAGTTGAACCACGAGGGCTCCGTCTTTCCCTTTCTTGCCATAAATTTTCTTGGCTTCTTTTCCTTTCATCACTTCTATAGATTCAATTCGAGTGGGATCCAGTTTTTCTAGCTCAGCTACGCTTGACTCATTACCATTAAGTATGATCAAGGCATCATTATTTTTTACTTTGATCTGTGCTTGTAAGGCAACAAGGCTAATCATAAATGCGCAAATGATTAAAATGGTCTTTTTCATGGTTTTCAATTTATGTTAATTGATTAGCTACTTCATTCCAGTTCACTACATTCCACCAATTGGCTACATACTCGTTACGCTTGTTCTGGTAAGCTAAATAATACGCATGCTCCCACACATCCAAAGCCAACAGTGGTTTGCCCTTGAGCTCGGATACATCCATTAAGGGATTGTCCTGGTTAGGTGTTGAGCCAACAACTAATTTTCCATCCTGTTCTACTAACCATGCCCAGCCTGAACCGAAGCGGGTCATAGCTGCTTGTGTGAATTGTGTTTTAAATTCATCAAGAGAACCAAAAGCATTGTTGATGGCCTCTAACAGTTTTCCTTCGGGAGCCGAGTGTCCACCCGCTTGCATGATCTTCCAAAAGAAATTATGATTCCAGGCACCACCCGAATTGTTGCGGGTTTTGGAAGAATACTTGGAAATGTTTTTAAATAATGCCGCTTCATTCGCCTCTGCAATAGTCTCTTCAGTAATGGCCTCATTAATGTTTTTGACATAAGCCGCATGGTGTTTGCCATAATGGATTTCCATAGTCATGGCATCAATATGTGGTTCAAGTGCAGCAAAAGCATAAGGCAATGTCATTTGAGTGAAGCTTAGTTTTGTAGTCGATGTTTCTTCTGTTCCCTCGGTGTTTTCTGTATTTCCTGTACTGCATGCAGAGTGTAAAATGGCGGGCAAGCCAACACTTGTAATAATTCCTGCTTTAATACTGGTTTTTACAAAAGACCTTCTGTTACTTTTCTTCATGACCTCATTTTTTGTTGTAACAACCTTTTTGACTGTATCTGTAAATTTAATGTTTTTTATTTAGCTTGCGTATTAGGTTAAAGCACTGATTATGAGTGATATTCTATATGAGGTAGTTCCTTCACTGGATTTGAAAGACTTTACACAAGCCGATAAAGTCAAACGCGACAAGTTTGTTGCCGATCTTGGGGCGGCATATAACAACATAGGTTTTGTGGCCATTAAAGGGCATTATCTAAATGAAGAGACCAGCAAAAAACTTTATGATGCAATCAAAAAATTCTACTCACTTCCGGATGAAGTAAAACAGAAATATGAAATTCCGGGACTAGCCGGTCAGCGGGGCTACATCAGCAAAGGAAAAGAACATGCTAAGGGGCGCAATATTGGCGACCTCAAGGAATTTTATCATATAGGCCAGGAAGTTGTTGATGGCGACCCTATCAAATCGGAATACCCTGATAATGTTTGGCCCGAAGAGGTGCCAGAATTAAAAGCGCTTTCGCTTGAAGTGTACAAAAGCCTTGAGCGCACCGGTACAGAAATGTTACGCGCCAT